>NZ_JBFTNR010000740.1:0-2029 GCF_056665995.1 Stenotrophomonas sp. 05L44_2 | reverse complement strand
CAGGCCTCCAACGCCACCAACTCGGCCAGCGACCGCAAGGCGCTGCAGGCTGAAGTGACCCAGCTGGTCAGCGAAATCGACCGCGTCGCCAAGCAGGCCGACTTCAACGGCACCAAGCTGCTGGACGGTTCGTTCACCAGCCAGCTGTTCCAGGTGGGCGCCAACGCCGGCCAGGCCATCGCCATCAACAGCGTGGTCAACGCCAAGGCCGATTCGCTGGGGGCGGCCAGCTTCGCCAACGTCTACACCGGCACCAGCCTGGCTGCAGCCGACAAGGCCACCGCTGATACCACCTACTCCGGCCTGCAGATCTCGGTGACCCCGCCGGGCGGCGCCGCCACCACGGTCACCGTCAGCGACTTCACCGTGAAGGCAGGCGAATCGATCACCTCGGCCACCGCGGCCGCGATCAACAACAAGCTGGGCGAAACCGGCGTGGTCGCCTCCGTCAACGCCGGCGTGGTCAGCCTGGCCTCGGTCAAGGACGGCCAGACCTTCGCTCTGGGTGTCAGCGCGGCGACCCCGCCGGCCGGCGCCACCGCCGCCACCATCGCCGGCCTGGGCCTGACCGAGACCAGCACCAACGGCGGCACGCTGACCGGTGCAACGGCCAGCTTCGTCAAGGACCTGAACGTCACCACGGCCGAAGGCGCACAGAAGGCGATGTCGATCGTCGACAAGGCCCTCGAATCGGTCAACAGCGTGCGCGCCGACCTCGGCGCGATCCAGAACCGCTTCACCTCGGTGGTCGCCAACCTGCAGACCTCCTCGGAGAACCTGTCCGCATCGCGCAGCCGCATCCGCGATACCGACTTCGCAAAGGAAACCGCCGAGCTGACCCGCACCCAGATCCTGCAGCAGGCCGGTACGGCCATGCTGGCCCAGGCCAACCAGGTACCGCAGAACGTGCTCAGCCTGTTGCAGCGCTGACATGAGCCGCCCCCGGGGCACGTCGGGGGCGTCTAACCCAACTCACGTGCAACCGCTCAAGGACCTCTCCTCATGGCACAAGTAATCAACACCAACACGATGTCGTTGAATGCTCAGCGYAACCTGAGCACCAGCGGCAGCTCGCTSGCYACCACCATCCAGCGCCTGTCCTCCGGTTCGCGCATCAACAGYGCCAAGGACGATGCGGCCGGCCTGGCGATCTCCGAGCGCTTCGGYACCCAGATCCGCGGCACCGACGTGGCCATCCGCAATGCCAACGACGGCATYTCGCTGGCMCAGGTCGCCGAAGGTTCGCTGACCGAAATCGGCAACAACCTGCAGCGCGTCCGCGAGCTGTCGGTGCAGGCCTCCAACGCCACCAACTCGGCCAGCGACCGCAAGGCGCTGCAGGCCGAAGTGACCCAGCTGGTTTCGGAAATCGACCGCGTCGCCAAGCAGTCGGACTTCAACGGCACCAAGCTGCTGGACGGTTCGTTCTCCAGCCAGCTGTTCCAGGTCGGCGCCAACGCCGGCCAGGCGATTGCCATCGACAAGACCATCGATGCCAAGGCCAATGCCCTGGGTGGCGCCAAGTTCGACACCAACGCGCTGGCCCTGGCCGATCCGGGCACCAACGCTGATTTCAGCACCAGCGGCCTGTCGATCAACGGTGTGGCCATCGCCGACGTCTCGGTCAAGCAGGGCGCCGACGCCGCTGCCACCGGCAAGGCCTCGCGCGAAGCACTGGTGACCGCGATCAACGCCAAGATCGGCGAAACCGGCGTCTACGCCGAAGTGAACGGCACCACCGGCGTGACCCTGACTTCGGTCAAGGACAGCACCAACGCTGACGGCTCGTTCAAGGCCATCACCGCAACGCCGGGTACCTGGACTGGCGCCACCGCCCCGACCTTCACCGCCACCACCGCTGCGGCGGCACCGGCCTCGAAGTTCGCCAGCGATCTGGACGTCAGCACCGTCAAGGGTGCACAGCAGGCAATGGAAGTGGTCGACAAGGCCCTGGGTGCGATCAACAGCACCCGCGCCGACCTCGGTGCGATCCAGAACCGCTTCACCTCGGTCGTTGCCAACCTGCAGA
>NZ_JBFTNR010000739.1:0-2029 GCF_056665995.1 Stenotrophomonas sp. 05L44_2 | reverse complement strand
GTACCTGGGCCGATCACTGCGTAGTTGCGCGGCTGACCCGGCTTGCCCGGAACCCAGGCGGCACCGCCGACCTGGACCACGTCATCGGGTTGCAGCAGCGAAATCGCCATCGCCTGCGCGGCGAAGTCGTTGATCAGGTGCAGTTCGTTGAAACCAAGCATCGCGGCCGTGCGGCTGCGCGAGATCACCCACGGATGGTTGGTGATGCGGGCTTCGTCACCATCGACACGACCGGCGACTGCGAACACGCCACGGCTTGCGGTGGCGCCGATCTGCTCCAGATGGTGGCGCGCGGCATCACCCAGCGACGGGAACTCCGCCACGGCGTACTCGCGGATGCTCTCTTTCAGCAGCGGGGCGTCCTGCGAGGTGTCGGCAAGGGCGAAGCGGGCATTGGTGCCACCGATGTCGGCGACCAGCACGGGCTGCGAGCTGGCACTCATTCCGACGCTCCGCTATCTGGCGCATCCACGCCCTGCGGCAGGAAGTCGACCGCGTTGGCCGGGCCCCACTGGCCGGCAGGGTAGGGTTCCAGCGGCAGGTTGGCCGCCTTCCAGGCATCGGCAACGCTGTCGATCCAGGCCCAGGCGGCACGCACTTCGTCATCGCGCACGAACAGGGTGTGGTTGCCGTTGAACGCGTCCAGGAACAGGCGCTCGTAGGCGATACGGCGATGCAGGCCGGTCGGCACCGACAGCTCCAGCTCCAGCGGCTGCAGTTCCAGCGCGCCCCATTCCGGCCCGGCCAGGCTGCTCATCAGGCCCAGTTCGATGTTCTCCTGCGGCTGCAGCTGGAAAACCAGGCGGTTCGGTGCGGCCTGCGCACGCTGCGGACGCTCGAACAACCAATGCGTGACCGGCTTGAGTGTCACCACCACGCGGGTGGTGCGCTCGGGCAGGCGCTTGCCGGTGACCAGGTGGAACGGCACGCCGCTCCAGCGCCAGTTGTCGATGTGCGCGGTGACACCGGCGAAGGTTTCCACGTCGCTGCCTTCCGGCGGCTGGTAGGCCTGTGCGGGCTGGCCGTTGATGCTGCCGGCGGTATAGCGGCCGCGCACGCTGTCACGCGCGGCGTGCTTGGCATCCAGCGGGCGCAGTGCGCGCAGCACCTTGACCTTCTCATCGCGGATGCGGTCGGCTTCCAGTGACGCCGGCGGCTCCATCGCCACCATGCACAGCAGCTGCAGGATGTGGCTCTGCACCATGTCGCGCAGGGCGCCGGAGCGCGCGTAGTAGGCATCGCGGCCATCCACGCCTTCGCTTTCGGCGACCAGGATGTGCACCGATTCGATGTAATTGCGGTTCCACACCGCTTCCAGCAGCGTGTTGCCGAAGCGCAGCGCGATCAGGTTCTGTACCGCTGCCTTGCCCAGGTAGTGATCGAGGCGGAACACGCGGTCTTCGTCGATCCACTGGCCGATGGTGGTGATGATCTCCTCGGCGCTTTCGCTGTCGCTGCCGATCGGCTTCTCCAGCATCAGGCGCGCGGGTGCGGCCAGCGCGCCGCCCTTGGCCAGGCCCTCGCAGGTGGAGATGTACAGGCCCGGCGGGATCGCCAGGTAGCTCACGCAGCGGCGGTCGACCAGGTCGGACACGGCAGCGGCGACCGAGTCGACGTCGCGCAGGTCCACCGAGCGGTAGTCGATGCGGCGCAGCAGGGAGGCGATGTCCTCCTGGCTGGCCATCGGCATGGCCTGCTGCAGGCGCGGGCGCAGGATGTCATGGAAGGCTTCGGTGTCGTGGCCCGACAGGGCCAGCGCACGGATGCGGAAATCCTCCGGCAGCAGGCCGTCGCCGAGCAGGCGCAGCAGCGAAGGGAACAGGTAGCGCTGGGCCAGATCACCTGTGGCACCAAACAGGAAGAGTGTGTCGTGCATCGCTCGAGTTTCAGATCCGGGTGACATCGTTGTCAATCGCTTCATGGCTGGGTTCGGGGGACATCCGCGCAACTGCCTGTCCGAGGCTCATCTGGATCGGTTTTCCGGCTTGCCGGAGCACCGTTCCAATCGAAACCACTACAGCGGCAACCC
>NZ_JBFTNR010000738.1:0-2037 GCF_056665995.1 Stenotrophomonas sp. 05L44_2 | reverse complement strand
CTCCAGATCGAAACCCACGCCCAGCGCCGCCAGCAGCTCGCGTTCGAAACGGCGCAGGGTCCAGGCCAATCCGGCCCCCACGGCCAGGCGCGCACGCGCCTCACCAAAGGCCAGGTACAACTCCGGCAGCGGGTCATGGCGCGGTGCCAGGCGCAGGGTCAACTCGCTGAGATAGAACCCGGCCAGCATGGCCTGGCCGAGCAGGCGCGGCGCCACATCCAGCGCTTCAGCACCGCGCAGCTGGGCCAGTTCGCCACGCTGCAGCGCGCTGAAGCGGATCCACTGCAGTGGCTGCAGGGCCGCTCGCAGCACCTGGCCCTTGGCCGTGGAAACACCGCGCGCGAGCAGGCCGATCCGGCCGTGCTCGGCGCTCAATACCTCGACCAGCAGGCTGGTCTCGCGATAGGCCCGCGCATGCAGCACGAAGCCGGTGTCGTCCTCGATCAGCATCGAAGCGACCGTCGCGGCTTATTCGTAGCCGAAGGCCTTCAGCGCGGCCTCGTCATCGGACCAGCCCTCACGCACGCGCACCCAGGTTTCCAGGAACACCTTGGCACCGAACAGACGCTCCATCTGCAGGCGGGACTTGGCCCCGATCTCCTTCAGGCGGGTGCCGCCCTTGCCGATCACGATCGCCTTCTGGCCTTCGCGCTCGACCCAGATCACCGCACCGATGCGCAGCAGGTTGCCGTCCTCGGTGAAGCGCTCGATCTCCACCGTGGTGGCGTACGGCAGCTCTTCGCCCAACTGGCGCATCAGCTGTTCACGCACCAGTTCGCCGGCCAGGAAGCGCTGACTGCGGTCGGTGATCTCGTCTTCGCCGAACATCGGCGGGGCTTCCGGCAACAGCGCCAGCACGTCACGGACCAGGGCTTCCAGGCCGTTGCGCTTCTGCGCCGAAATCGGATGCACCGACGAGAAATCACGGCCGGCGGTCACTTCCTGCAGGAACGGCAGCAGTGCGCCCTTGTCCTTCATGCGGTCGATCTTGTTGACCACCAGCACCACCGGGATACCGGCGTCGCGCAGCACGTTGAAGGCCAGGCTGTCCTCTTCGTCCCAGCGACCGGCTTCGATCACCAGCAGGCCGGCGTCGACGCCTTCCAGCGAGCCGCGGGCAGCGCGGTTCATGACCCGGTTCATCGCCCGCTTCTGCACCTTGTGCAGGCCGGGCGTGTCGACCAGCACCAGCTGCCCTTCCGGGTAGGTGGCGATGCCCAGCAGGCGGTGACGGGTGGTCTGCGGCCGGTTGGACACGATGCTGACCTTGGCCCCGACCAAGGCATTGGTCAGGGTCGATTTGCCCACGTTGGGGCGGCCGATGACGGCCACGCTGCCGCAATGATGGGGAGTTTGTTCGCTCACTTGGAATCCAGTTGTTCAAGGACGGCCGCAGCCGCTTGTTGTTCGGCAATCCGCCGCGAGGAGCCTTCGCCCTCGGTGCTGGCGGCGGGGTCGGCTACGTTGCAGCGTACCCGGAAGTGTTTGGCGTGGTCGTCACCGGATTCTGACACCAGTTCGTACTGTGGCAACGCCTTCTGTCGGCCCTGCAGCCATTCCTGCAGGCGGGTCTTGGGGTCCTTCTCCGGTCGCCCGGTGGCCGGCAGCGCCTCCATCGAGGCGGCAAACCAGGGCAGGACCATCGCCCGGCAGGCTTCAAAACCCGCGTCCAGGTAGATCGCAGCAACCACGGCCTCGAATGCATCGGCCAGGGTCGAGTCACGGCGATGGCCGCCGGACTTCATTTCGCCGGGGCCCATCGTCAGCCGGTCACCCAGCTGCAGGGTCCGCGCGATCACCGCCAGCGCACCCTCGCGGACCAGCTCGGCGCGGGCGCGGGTCATCGCGCCTTCGTCCGCCTTGGGCCAGCGCAGGTA
Organism: Stenotrophomonas sp. 05L44_2; assembly: GCF_056665995.1. Classification (NCBI taxonomy): domain Bacteria; kingdom Pseudomonadati; phylum Pseudomonadota; class Gammaproteobacteria; order Lysobacterales; family Lysobacteraceae; genus Stenotrophomonas; species Stenotrophomonas sp. 05L44_2. The sequence continues at coordinate 160 of NZ_JBFTNR010000738.1, read as the reverse complement.
CAACGCCTCGGCGACCATCATGTTGACGATGCTGTCGCCMAGGAACTCCAGCCGCTCGTTATGCGGCGCGCCGGCACTGCGATGGGTCAGCGCCTGCTTGAGCAGGTCTGGGTCGCGGAAGGCGTGACCGATCAGGTCTTCACGTTGGAAAGATTTATTC
>NZ_JBFTNR010000737.1:0-2040 GCF_056665995.1 Stenotrophomonas sp. 05L44_2 | reverse complement strand
GTCCAGGTGCACTGCGCCAGCCATCCGCAACAATGGCCCGCTGGGCGCTTCGACCTGATCGTCTGCGGTGAGATGGGCTATTACCTTGCACCGGAGGCACTGCCCGCGCTGCGCAGCGGCATCCACGCGGCGCTGAAGGAGGAGGGCCTGCTTGTTGCGTGCCACTGGCTGCCTGCCTTCCCCGGACGCTCCAGCGCCACGGCACTGGTTCACCAGCACCTTGGGCAGGGGCTGCAGGAAGCGTTCTGCTATCGCGATGCTGATTTCGTACTGCAGGGGTGGATGCGCCGGCCGCTGTCGCTGGCCCGGGAAGAGGCGCTGCGATGATCGGCGTGCTGGTGCCCGCGCATGACGAGGCCGCCACAATCGGCCGCTGCCTGCGCTCACTGCAGAAGGCGGCCCGGCACCCTGGCCTGAACGGATGCGAGGTATGCATCGTAGTGGCACTGGATGCCTGCAGTGATTCGACGGCGGCCATCTGCAGGGAGCTGCAGGTGGAAACCATCGACCTGCAGGCGCGTTGCGTCGGCGCTGCCCGCGCTGCTGCAGCTGCGCGGCTGCTGCAGCAGGGAGCGCGGTGGCTGGCAAGCACCGATGCCGACGGCACCGTGCCGCCGCAGTGGCTTGCGGCGCAGCTGGATGCCCGCAGTGATGCGTTCTGTGGCGTAGTGGACGTGGCCGCCAGCGGCCGCCGCAGCCGCCATCTGCGCAGGCTGTTCCGGYGCAGCGAGCGCTGGGGCGATGGCCATGGGCGGGTGCATGGCGCCAACCTGGGCGTTTCGGCGCAGGCCTACCGTGCTGTCGGCGGTTTCGCCGCGCTGGGCTGTGGCGAAGACGTGGACCTGGTACGTCGGCTGTCGGCGGCGGGCGCCAGCGTGCGCTGGGCCGGGGCCCCGGTCGTGACCACCAGCGCCCGCCTGCTGGGACGGGCGCGCGGCGGTTTCGCCGACTATCTTGCCGGGCTGACGCTGGAACAGCAGAGCGCCCCTGCCGTCTGTCAGCTGACCGGCACCGGCTGATCGCTGCCTGCGCGCGGCTCAGTCGCCGGTCTGCGAGTGCGGGGCCTGCACCGGTTTCGACTGCGGCGAGTCCTTCTGCCGCAGGAAGATGGTCAGTACCACCAGTGACAGCACGGCCAGGAACTCACTCTGCCAGTTCTGCATCGACTCGAACCAGAACGTGCTGCCCAGCACATGCTCAAGGAAGCCCGGTGCCGGCAGACCCTGCAATTGCTGCTCAACGCACTGCGAGCGCCAGCTGCCGATGGCGTGCAGGATGAAGCTGAGCAGGAACATCAGCCCGAACGCGATGGCCAGTGAGTGGCCGTACAGCGCCTTCCACACTCCGCCACGTCGCACCGGCCAGGGCGTAGGGCCGTCTTCCACGCGCGCCTGTTCCTGTGCCGGGTCAATCGGGCGCGACTCGGCAGAGCCCCGTTGACGCAGGGAGACGGTCAACAGCACGTACATGCCCATCTGCAGGAATTCGCTTTCCCAGTTCTCGAATGTGGCGCTCATGAAGTGACCGCTGTGCAGGTACTGCCACAGATCAAGCGGCGTCCTGCCATGCTGCAGCAGTTCCTCGTTGTGGACCTGCAGTCCCGCAGCCACCTGTCCCCCCAGGAACAGCAGCATGAGCGCCAGCAACACCAGTGACAGACCATTGCGTTTCCACATGCCCTTGCTCCGCTTGCCTACATGCCGCGGGAGAGCCTGCGCGGAAGACGTCGAAACGACCGTGAACGATCTGCCTGACGGATGTGAGGAGCCCGGCGCTTGACGTGGTGTTGCATTGATATGGACAGGACACACACCGGACAGTCACCGCCTGCGAGCGCGGCGCGTGTGAGTCTGGACGCTCCGTAACGGCAGGAGACAGATGATGCAGGCGCTGACCTATCACGGCCGCAAGGACGTCCGCGTGGAAACCGTTCCCGACCCCGTGCTCGCCGCCGACGACGACCTCATTCTGCGGGTGACCGCCACGGCCATCTGTGGATCGGATCTGCATCTGTACCGAGGCAAGATCCCTGACCTGCAC
>NZ_JBFTNR010000736.1:0-2050 GCF_056665995.1 Stenotrophomonas sp. 05L44_2 | reverse complement strand
CTCCCAGACCACGCCGTCGACATCGCCCTATCTCGCGACAGCTCATAACGAAAAACGCCCCCTTCCGGGAGCGTTTTTCTTGAATCTGGAGCGGGAAACGAGACTCGAACTCGCGACCTCAACCTTGGCAAGGTTGCGCTCTACCAACTGAGCTATTCCCGCTTGGGAGGCGAAATTCTACCTGTTCTGCGCAACGCGTCAAGGCCTTTTTTTCAGGCAGATCGAGAGGTCATGGAATGCGTCATCCACGCATGGCGTGGATCTACCGCAGGCCACATTCCAGGCGATCCACGCCATGCGTGGATGAGGGATCCCGCGAAGGCCCACACAGTGCATGCATGCCCAGTAGATCCACGCCATGCGTGGATGAGAGCAGCGACGGGGTCAGAGCCCTTTCCTGCGGAAAGGGATCCGACCCCGGTGCTCAGTTGCCCAGCTTCTTCTGCCGCGAACGCTCGCGCGCGGCGCGCTCGTCGTCACGCAGGCTGGGCCAGGCGGCGTGCAGGTACTGCAGGCCCGACCACAGGGTCAGCACCGCGGCAATGGCCAGGGTCCAGTCACCGATATGGAATACCGGCGGGCCCATCCAGATGTCGTCGACCGGCACGTTCGGCGCCACCGAATACAGCAGGCACAGCAGCGCGACCATCTGCGCGGTGGTCTTGACCTTGCCGATCATCGCCACCCGCACCTTGGCACGCTGGCCGAGTTCGGCCATCCACTCGCGCAGCGCCGACACCGCGATCTCGCGGCCGACGATCACCGCCGCCCAGAACGCCATCCACGGGGTCGGATGCCCCTGCACGATAAGGAACAGCGCCACCGCCACCATCAGCTTGTCCGCGACCGGGTCGAGGAAGGCGCCGAACGCCGACTCCAGGCCGTAGCGACGCGCGATCCAGCCATCGAGCCAGTCGGTGATCGCGGCCAGGCCGAAGATCGCCGCCGATGCGAAGTTGGTCCAGGTGTAGGGCAGGTAGAACACCAGCACCAGCACCGGGATCATCACGATCCGCAACAGGGTCAGCCAGGTGGGCAGGGTCAACGTCATGCGGCTTTATTCTCTCTCTACTCGGCCGGATCCGGCGCGGCCAACCCGTGCAGGTTAGCGTAGATGCGCGCTGCGAGGGCGTCATTGATGCCTTCCACCTTGGCAATTTCCGCTTCTCCGGCCGCTTTCAGGCCGACCAGACCGCCAAAATGCTTCAGCAGGCTGGCGCGCCGTCGCGGCCCGATGCCGGGGATGTCTTCCAGTTTGCTGGTCATCCGGGCCTTCTGCCGGCGCCCGCGATGGCCAGTGATGGCGAAGCGGTGTGCTTCATCGCGCACCTGCTGGATGAACTGCAGGGCGGGATCGGCCGCACCCGGGCGCAGTTCGCGGCCATCGGGCATCACCAGCGCTTCGTGGCCGGCACGGCGTTCCACGCCTTTGGCCACGCCCACCAGCAGCACGTCTTCCACGCCCAGATCGGCCAGCGCCGCCTGGGCCTGTGCCAGCTGGCCGGCGCCACCGTCGATCAGCAGCACATCCGGCAACACGCCCTGCTCTTCCACTGCACGGCGGAAGCGGCGGTCGATCGCCTGGCGCATCGCGGCGTAGTCATCGCCCGGCTCGATGCCACTGATGTTGAAGCGGCGGTACTGCGCGCGCACCGGGCCGGCCGCATCGAACACCACACAGGAGGCCACGGTGGCTTCGCCCATGGTGTGGCTGATGTCGAAGCACTCCACCCGCTTTACCGGTTCGGCCAGCCCCAGCATCACCCGCAGCGCTTCGCTGCGCGCGTGCTGCGCGGTGCGGCTGTTGATCTCGGTGGCCAGGGTCAACTGCGCGTTGCGGCTGGCCAGTTCCAGGTAGCCGGCGCGCTCGCCGCGGACGTTCCATTTCAACTGCACCTTGCGCTCGGCCGAGGCCGACAGCGCAGAACCGATCAGATCGGCATCGGGAATTTCGCGGTCAAGCAGGATCTCGCGCGGCGGCTCGAATTCGATGTAGTACTGCGAGACAAAGGCCGCCAGCACTTCATCCGGGCTTTCCTCGCCATTGGTG
>NZ_JBFTNR010000735.1:0-2060 GCF_056665995.1 Stenotrophomonas sp. 05L44_2 | reverse complement strand
CTTCGGCCCGTTTTTTCGCCAGCTTCCCGATCGTGTCCCAGCGGTGGCGACGCGACACCGAGGTGCCGCCGAACTTCAGTACGATCCAACGATCGACAAGGGGGGAAGCTGACATGGATAGGCTATGTGTAATGTGGGGAAGCCGCCCGAGGGGGCGGAACCTTCGATTCTAAGCCCAATACACCCGTCAATGACCGCCTACCGCTACCTGCAGCTCGATGTCTTCGCCCACCAGCCCGGTACCGGCAACCCGCTCGGTGTCGTGTTCGACGCTGATGGACTGTCCACCGACCGCATGCAGGCCCTGGCCGCCTGGCTGAACCTGTCCGAGACCGTATTCTTCCTTCGCCCCACCGCTGCCGGCGCCGACTACCACGTGCGCATCTTCACCCCTGCCAGCGAGCTGCCCTTCGCCGGGCACCCCAGCGTGGGCGCCGCCTGGGCTGCGGTCACCTGCGGCCTGGTGCAGCCACGCGACGGGGCCCTGGTGCAGCAGTGCGCGGCCGGCCTGCTGCCGGTGCAGGTCACCGGGCCAGCCAACGCGCCCACYATCCGCCTGGCGAGCCCAGAGGCACGGCCGCTGCCGGCTCTGCCAGGCGACATTCCTGACGCCCTGCGCGCTGCTGCCGCCGAGGGCCAGCGCGCCGAGCTGTGGGACAACGGCCCGCGCTGGTGGCTGCTGCCGCTGCGCGACGCCGAGGCCGTACGCACGCTGGCACCGGACATGGCGGCCCTGCGCGACTGGAGCATTGCCACCGACGCGCTCGGCATCGCCGTGTTCGCGCTCGAAGCCGATACCGGGCACGACCTGGTGGTGCGCGCGTTCTGCCCCGCCGATGCGCCCAACGTGCCGGAAGACCCGGTGACCGGCAGCGCCAACGCGCTGATCGGCGCCTGGCTGCGGCAGCGCAACGCCCTGCCCGGCAAGGACGGGAGCTACGTGGCCAGCCAGGGCCGCGAGGTCGGCCGCGACGGCCGCGTCCAGGTCACTGTGGATGCGCAGGACACGGTGTGGATCGGCGGCCAGGTGCAGCTGGTGATCGACGGCAACATCACCTGGTAGCGCCGGGCCAAGCCCGGCGGCCTGCCGCGCTGCGCGCTCGCGGGGCATGGCCCCGCGCTACCCTATGCCGCCTGTTTCCTGGAGTTCCTGCCCGATGACCACCCGCCGTTTCCTGCAGCTGGATGTGTTTTCCCCGCGCCCGGGCGCCGGCAATCCGCTGGCCGTCGTGCTCGATGCCGAAGGCCTGGACGATGCAGCGATGCAGGCCATCGCCCGCTGGACCCGCCTGCCCGAAACGACGTTTGTGTTCCCGGCACAGACGGCCGGCACCAGCTATCGGCTGCGCATGTTCAGCCCGCAGAAGGAAGTGCCGTTCGCCGGCCATCCCAGCGTCGGCACCGCCCACGCGGTGCTGCAGGCGGGCTTGGCCATGCCGGTCGACGGGGTACTGGTTCAGGACGGCATCGCCGGTGCGCTGCCACTGCGCGTGACCGGCGAAGGCGCGCAGCAGCGCATCGCCATCCGCACGCCCCGTGCGCAGCTGGCCGAGATCGCCGCCACCGATGACCCACGCCTGCAGGCCGCATTGCACACCTGGCCGCTGGGTTCGCTRCCACCGGCCCGCATGCAGGGTGGCCGCAGCTGGTGGGTCGTAGAGGTCGCGGATGAGGCCGCGTTGYGCGCCCTGCACCCGGACTGGGATGCGATCGCCACGCTGGCTGAATCGACCGACAGCATGGGCGTGTTCGCCTATGCCTTTGCCGATGGCAGCGATGGTTACGACCTGGCCGTGCGCGCTTTCGTCGGCAATGGGCGCCGCTTCGAGGATGCTGCTTCTGGCGCGGCCAACGCTGTGCTGGCGGCCTGGCTGGACCTGCGCGACGCCCTTCCGCGCGGCCGCCAGCCCTTCGACGTCAGCCAGGGAYGCGAAGTCGGCCACGATGCGCGGCTGACGCTGCTGGTCGATGAAGAGGGCGAGGTCTGGTCCGGCGGCCAGGTGCAGACGGTGATTTCCGGCACCATCGATTGGTGAACGCAAGGCGGTAGAGCCGGCCGC
>NZ_JBFTNR010000734.1:0-2061 GCF_056665995.1 Stenotrophomonas sp. 05L44_2 | reverse complement strand
ACCTGGAGCAGTACTGCGCCGAAGGTGCGACCTGGACCTACAACGGCCGCGAGCGTGAAAGCGGCGCACCGACCTACGGCGGCTATTCCGACCACGTGGTGGTCGAGCAGCGCTTCGTGGTCAAGGTCTCCGAAACGCTGGACCTGAAGGCAGCCGCGCCGCTGCTGTGCGCSGGCATCACSACCTRKTCGCCGCTGCGCCACTGGAAGGTCGGCCCGGGSCAGAAGGTCGGCGTGATCGGTCTGGGTGGCCTCGGCCACATGGGCGTGAAGTTCGCCAAGGCGCTCGGCGCACACGYGGTGATGATCACCACCACCCCSGAAAAGGGYGCCGAYGCCAAGCGCCTGGGCGCTGACGAAGTGCTGGTTTCGCGCGATGCCGACCAGATGAAGGCGCATGCCGGCAGCTTCGACTTCCTGCTCAACACCATCCCGGTCAGCCATGACACCAACCCGTACATGGGCCTGCTCAAGCGCGAAGCGACCATGTGCCTGGTCGGTGTGCTGACCGAACTGGACCCGCCGTTGACCGGTGGCAGCGTGATCTTCGGTCGCAGGAACCTGACCGGCTCGGCGATCGGCGGCATGGCCGAAACCCAGGAGATGATGGACTTCTGCGCCGAGCACGGCATCGTCAGCGACGTGGAGATGATCGACATCAAGAACGTCAACGAAGCCTGGGAGCGCATGGCCAAGAACGATGTGCGCTACCGCTTCGTGATCGACATGGCCACCATCAAGGCCTGATCGCTGCGCTGATGGAATGAAGAAACCCCGGCATTGCCGGGGTTTTTTTTGCGTACGCCACCCGCCGGGCATGGCCCGGCGCTACCGGATTCGTGGCGGGTAGCGCCGGGCGCATTTTCAGTACGCGAACTCGCGGAACACCGGGTCGACGTCGCCGTGCCAGCGGCCATGGAACAGCGCCAGCTTGCGCTCGGCGGGGGTCAGGCCGGACTCGACGATTTCCTGCAGCACGTCCAGGAACTTGCTTTCATCCTGGCCATCGGCATTGCGCGCCGCACGGCGCTTGAGCCCGTCCACCGAAATCTTCACCGCCTCGCGGGCGAGGTCGCGCACGGTGCCACCGCGGAACGGCAGGCCCATCGCGTGCTTGGGCACGCCATCACGCAGCGCATGGCGCTCGGCCAGGCTGAAGTCACGCACCAGATCCCACGCCGCATCCAGCGCCGTGTCGTCGTACAGCAGGCCCACCCAGAAGGCCGGCAGCGCACACAGGCGGCTCCACGGGCCACCATCGGCACCGCGCATTTCCAGGTACTTCTTCAACCGCACTTCCGGGAACGCGGTCGTGGTGTGGTCCGACCAGTCGCGCAGGGTCGGCAGCTGACCCGGCAGCACGGGCAGCTTGCCCTGCATGAAGTCGCGGAAGCTCTGCCCGCTTGCATCGTGGTAGATGCCATCGCGGTAGGAGAAATACATCGGCACATCGAGCAGGTAGTCGACATAGCGCTCGTAACCGAAGCCATCCTCGAACACGAAGTCGAGCATGCCGGTACGGTCGGCATCGGTATCGGTCCAGATGTGCGAGCGGTAGCTGAGGTAGCCGTTCGGCTTGCCTTCGGTGAACGGCGAGTCGGCGAACAGTGCGGTGGCGATCGGCTGCAGCGCCAACGACACACGGAACTTCTTCACCATGTCCGCTTCGCTGGCGTAATCCAGGTTCACCTGCACGGTGCAGGTGCGGGTCATCATGTCCAGGCCGAGCGAACCGACCTTGGGCATGTACGAGCGCATGATCTTGTAGCGGCCCTTGGGCATCCACGGCATTTCATCGCGCGTCCACTTCGGCTGGAAGCCCATGCCGAGGAAACCCAGCTGCAGTTCGCCGGCCACCTGCGCCACTTCATTGAGGTGGGTGCCGGTTTCCACGCAGGTCTGGTGAATGGTTTCCAGCGCCGCACCGGACAGCTCCAGCTGGCCCGCCGGCTCCAGGGTCACCGAGGCGCCATCACGCAGCAGGGCGATGGTGTTGCCGTTCTCCTGCACCGGCGTCCAGCCGAAGCGGACCAGGCCGTTGAGCAGGGCCTCGATGCCGCGC
>NZ_JBFTNR010000733.1:0-2061 GCF_056665995.1 Stenotrophomonas sp. 05L44_2 | reverse complement strand
CCTGGCCAGCGGTAAGCACCAGGCGATCAAGACCCGCTTCCCGCCCGAGCCGAACGGCTACCTGCACATCGGCCATGCSAARTCGATCTGCCTGAACTTCGGCGTCGCCGGCGAGTTCGGCGGCGTCTGCAACCTGCGTTTCGACGACACCAACCCGGCCAAGGAAGACCCGGAGTACGTGGCCGCGATCCAGGACGACGTGCGCTGGCTGGGCTTTGAGTGGAACGAGCTGCGCCATGCGTCGGATTACTTCGACGCCTACTACCTGGCCGCCGAGAAGCTGATCGCCGACGGCAAGGCCTACGTCTGTGACCTGTCGGCCGAGGAAGTGCGCGCCTACCGCGGCACCCTGACCGAACCGGGCCGGCCCTCGCCGTGGCGCGACCGCAGCGTCGAGGAAAACCTGGACCTGTTCCGCCGCATGCGCGCCGGTGAATTCCCCGATGGCGCGCGCACCGTGCGCGCCAAGATCGACATGGCCAGCGGCAACATCAACCTGCGCGATCCGGCCCTGTACCGCATCAAGCACGTCGAACACCAGAACACCGGCAACGCCTGGCCGATCTACCCGATGTACGACTTCGCCCATGCACTGGGCGATTCGATCGAAGGCATCACCCACTCGCTGTGCACGCTGGAGTTCGAAGACCACCGCCCGCTGTACGACTGGTGCGTGGACAACGTCGACTTCGCCCACGATGACGCCCTGACCCAGCCGCTGGTCGACGCCGGCCTGCCGCGCGAAGCGGCCAAGCCGCGCCAGATCGAGTTCTCGCGCTTGAACATCAACTACACGGTGATGAGCAAGCGCAAGCTGATGGCGCTGGTCACCGAACAGCTGGTGGACGGCTGGGAAGACCCGCGCATGCCGACCCTGCAGGGCCTGCGTCGCCGTGGCTACACGCCGGCGGCGATGCGCCTGTTCGCCGAGCGCGTGGGCATCAGCAAGCAGAATTCGCTGATCGATTTCAGCGTGCTGGAAGGCGCGTTGCGCGAAGACCTGGACAGCGCCGCGCCGCGCCGCATGGCCGTGGTCGACCCGGTCAAGCTGGTGCTGACCAACCTGGCCGACGGCCACGAAGAGCAGCTGACCTTCAGCAACCACCCGAAGGACGAAAGCTTCGGTACCCGCGAAGTGCCGTTCGCACGTGAAGTGTGGATCGACCGCGAGGACTTTGCCGAAGTGCCGCCGAAGGGCTGGAAGCGCCTGGTTCCCGGTGGCGAAGTGCGCCTGCGCGGCGCCGGCATCATCCGCTGCGATGAAGTGATCAAGGATGCCGACGGTACCATCACCGAACTGCGCGGCTGGCTGGATCCGGAGTCGCGTCCGGGCATGGAAGGCGCCAACCGCAAGGTCAAGGGCACCATCCACTGGGTCAGCGCGGTGCACGGCGTGCCGGCCGAGATCCGCCTGTATGACCGCCTGTTCTCGGTGCCGAACCCGGACGATGAATCGGAAGGCAAGACCTACCGCGATTACCTCAATCCGGAATCACGTCGCACCGTCATCGGCTATGTCGAGCCGGCGGCTGCCACCGCGGCGCCGGAACAGTCGTTCCAGTTCGAGCGCACCGGCTACTTCGTTGCCGACCGCCGCGACCACACCGCAGCCAAGCCGGTGTTCAACCGCAGCGTGACCCTGCGCGACACCTGGTCGGCCTGAGCACCTGCGCGGGCGCCGCACAGGCGCCCGCGTCATCCCGGCGAGTGCCCCATCCCGTGAAGCCGCATCGCCGACCAGCGGACGCGGCCCGGCCGTGCTGCGCACGTGGCACGCACTGCCGCTGTGCAGCGGATACCGCCATCATCGTCCGTTCTTTCCTACCCATCAGGCCCTGCCATGTCCGCTGCCCCGAGTGCACTTCTGCCGCTGCTGCAACAGGTCCTGCTGGGCCGTGACATCGCCTGCACCGTCGAGGGCGACGGACTGCTGCTCGACAGTGGCCTGCACCTGACCCCGCACGGTGTCGGCAGCAACGAACGCGACAACGGCGGCTGGCAGACCTCCACCGTCATCGAGACCCGTCACGCGGGCTTGTTCGCCGATGGCCTGTTCGAATA
>NZ_JBFTNR010000732.1:0-2073 GCF_056665995.1 Stenotrophomonas sp. 05L44_2 | reverse complement strand
CATTACAATCACGCCCCGTTGACGCCGGATGTTCCGGCCAGCCAGGGATCTCCGCTTGCGTCGCCCGTTCCGCCCTCGCCCGCTTCGGCTTGTACAGCTCGGCACCGCCATGCGCGGCCGTCGGCCTGCGCTGGCCAGCCTGCTGGCGTGGGTGGCGATGTTGACGCTGTTGCTGGGCACCCTGCCGCTGCTACCGGTCGCCCATGCCGCCGCGCCGCAGGCGCTGCAGCAGCCGCTGGAAGAGCGCGGCGGCGAAAGCCCTTTGCAGGAAGAAGCGCCGGCCAAACTGCGGCGCTGCGCCTCGGCACCGGCCAAGTCCACGGACAAGCCGATCCCGCCGCTGTTGCTGGCCAGCCACTGGCTGCGCACCGAACTTGATCTGGTTCCCTCCGCGTCGGTTCCCTCCGGCGCGCGTCCGCACTGGCCGCTGGCCGTACCGGACATGCCCTGGGCCGATGCGCCCGGGCGCCGCCAGCAACGCGGCCAGGCGCCGCCGCTCGCCTGATCCACGGCACGCCGTGACCGCCTGCGCGGTTGCGACGGCTCACCGCTGCCTGTTTCGCCCCTGCCGCCCCTGACCGGGCCATCCCTGCCCTGCCGTGCGCGTTCCGCGCCCTGCATCGCGCTGCCCTACATCCTTCGAGGTATCTGCCATGGCCCAGCGCCATCGTGTCCGTTCGTCCCTGTCCCGACATCTGTTGACCAGCGCTGTGCTGGCTGCGGTCGCGGCGCCCGCCTACGCCAATGGTGCCGCCAGCGGCGCGCCGCAGACGCTGGACAAGGTGGTGGTGACCGCCTCCGGTTTCGAGCAGAAGGTAGTCGATGCACCGGCCAGCATCAGCGTGGTCAGCCGCGAAGAGCTGAGCAAGCGCCCTTACACCAGCCTGGTCGAYGCCCTGCGCGACGTCGAAGGCATCGACGTCGGCCTGGAAGCCACCGACAAGAACGGCCGCGCCACCATCTCCATGCGCGGCCTGCCGTCGGAGTACACCCTGGTGCTGATCGACGGTCGCCGCCAGAGCAACGCCGGCCAGCTGTATCCGAACAACTTCGGTGGTGGCCAGTTCGCCTACCTGCCGCCGCTGGATGCGATCGAGCGCATCGAAGTGGTGCGCGGCCCGATGTCCACGCTGTACGGCTCGGATGCAATGGGCGGCGTCATCAACATCATCACCCGCCGCAACCAGGACAGCTGGCACGGCGCGGTCACCCAGGGCTTCACCGTGCAGCAGGACGACCAGTTCGGCGACGCGCGCAGCACCGATCTGTACCTGAGCGGCCCGCTGGTCAAGGATCGCCTGGGCCTGGCCGTGCGCGGCAGCTACTACGACGCCAAGGCATCCAATCCCGAATGGGATGCGCTGACCCTGCCCGACGGCACGCTGTGGGAACGCAGCATCGGTTTCGGTGGCGGCGGCAAATCGGTGGCCAACACCAACTGGAACACCGGCGTGCGCCTGAACTTCCATGTCAACGACGACCACGAACTGTGGCTGGACTACGACGTCTCACGCCAGAAGTACGACAACAGCGAAGGCCAGACCGGCACCCTCGACAGCCTGGCCAGCCTGTGGCGCGTGGGCAACGCGGTGGTTCCGAACCCGAATGGCAGCGGCACCGTCACCCGCCGCGTGGTGCAGCCGCGCGTGGGCTACACCGCCTACCAGCGCTATGAGCGCGACCAGCTCTCGCTGACCCATCAAGGCCGCTACAGCTTCGGCACCTGGCAGACCTCGTTGACCCACAGCAAGAGCAACAACCTCGGCCGCTCGCTGCCGCTGACGCTGGACGAGCGCGCCGGCCTGCAGACCCTGTGGAACGACGTCTGCCGCCGCACCGGTGCCGCCAACAACTGTGCCGCCGGCCGCAACAACGGCCTGGCCGCACTCAACGCCAGCGAACAGGCACGCCTGCAGGCGTTCCTGCCGCGGCCGCTGCGCACCATGGAACTGGAAGGCTACGTGCTGGACACGATGCTCGACCTCGACTTCGGTGCGCACAAGCTGACCGTGGGCGGCCAATACAACGACACCGACATGGTGGACGGCGTGTTCGGCATGGACGGTGCCGGCT
>NZ_JBFTNR010000731.1:0-2076 GCF_056665995.1 Stenotrophomonas sp. 05L44_2 | reverse complement strand
GGATGACGCTGGTCGATGTGCCCCGCTATCCTTGTATTCCCTGCTTGTGAGGCACCGCCATGCGCACGCTGTACCCGCCGATTACCCCGTACCGCGAACACACGCTGCCCGTGGATGCACTGCACACCCTGCATGTCGAGGAGTGCGGCACGCCCGATGGCATTCCGGTGGTGTACCTGCATGGCGGTCCGGGCGCTGGCATCTCGCCCACCCATCGCCGCTTCTTCGACCCTAGGCGCTACCGCATCGTGCTGATCGATCAGCGCGGCAGCGGCCGCTCCACGCCCTTCGGCGAGCTTCGCGACAACACCACGCAGCATCTGGTGGCCGACATCGAGAAGGTCCGCCAACACCTGGGCATCGAGCGCTGGCTGGTCTACGGCGGCTCCTGGGGTTCGACCCTGTCGCTGGCCTATGCACAGGCGCATCCCGACCGCGCCACCGGGCTGATCGTGCGCGGCGTGTTCCTGGGGCGCGAGGAAGAGAACCGCTGGTTCGCCGAGCTCAACGGCGGTGCGCGCTGGATCTTCCCGGAGCGCTGGGATCGCTACCAGGCGCACATTCCGGAAAGCGAGCGCGGCAACATGCTCGACGCGTATTGGAAACGCCTGGACCACGCCGACGAAGCCATCCGCATCGCCGCGGCACAGGCGTGGCTGGGCTGGGAAGACAATGCCGCCACGCTGCTGCACGACGTCGACGCGGTGTCCGCTACCGATCCGCTCGATACGCTGGCCAAGGCACGCATCGAGGCCCACTACTTCCGCCACAACACTTTCCTCGAGCACGGCCAGCTGCTGCGCGACATTGATCGCATCCGCCATCTGCCGGGTGTCATCGTGCAGGGGCGCTACGACATCATCTGTCCGCCGCGCAGTGCCTGGGACCTGGCACAGGCGTGGCCGGAAGCCCGGCTGGAGATGGTCATCGCCGGCCACAGTGCCAACGAAGCGGCCACGACCGATGCCCTGGTGCGGGCCACCGACGCTTTCGCGGACCGCAGCTGAACAAAAGGGGCCAACGGCCCCTTTTTCTATACCAAGGTATAGCCGGGCTAACCCACGGACCTCTAGGCCTGCTGAATACGAGCGCGGACAATAGCGCCACTGGCCAGCGACTGGCCGCCCCACGCGGAGACGCAGATGGATCCCGACCCTGCCGGGCGCAACGCGCGCCCCTGCCTGCCTACTTGTTCACTGCTGGCGACTGACGGCCGGTTCCTGTCCGTGTAAGCGATGGGAGCCCCGGGCAGCGCCTGCCCGGAGGAATCCCATGTCCTACAAGATTCTCTACATCACCGTGCGCCGCCTGATCGGCGAGCGCGATGTTTCCGCCCTGCGCAGCCTGCTGCTGCAGCACGGCCCTGTCCTGTTCGCCCGTTCGCTGGCCCTCGGCTCGCCACGGGTGGTGGCCGACGCACTGTCGCTGCTGCCGATCAGCGAGCGCATCAACGTGCTGCGCCACCTGCCCTACCCGCTGCGCGATGCGATGAAGCCGCTGTGCATCGGCGGCAGCCAACGCTTGCGCATGCTGCCCTGGTCGCCGTCGGTGCTGGCCATGCGCCACGCCTGATACCCCCCCTTCCGCTCCACGCGCCGGCTGCGCCCGGCGCCGCTCCAAGAGGACCTTCCCATGAGCCTGCTCAACGCCTGGTTCAACGCCTTCCTGCGCAGCCGTCGCGCGGGCAACCTGTTCGGTCGTCGCGCGATGCCCGAAGCCGGGTACGGCCGTGGCAGCACGCAGGCCGCGCCCACCGCGCTCACTGCTGGACTGCTCGCGCTTGCACAGGGCAGCGAAGCCGATGCGCTGGCCACCCTGCAGTCACATGTCGATGGTCTCAGCCCGCACGAGGCCGAAGAGCGCCTGCTGCGCTTCGGCCCCAACGAGGTCGATCACGAGAAGCCACTGCCGTGGTGGCGCCATCTGTGGCAGTGCTATCGCAACCCGTTCAACCTGCTGCTGACGGTGCTGGCGGCCGTGTCCTGGCTGACCGAAGACGCCAAGGCGACGGTGGTGATCGGTGCGATGGTGGTGCTGTCCACCCTGATCCGCTTCGTGCAGGAGGGGCGTTCCAAC
>NZ_JBFTNR010000730.1:0-2911 GCF_056665995.1 Stenotrophomonas sp. 05L44_2 | reverse complement strand
GTCGTGATGGGCATCCCGCTGCCTAGACTCGACCGGACCTGCATCTGGAGAGAATGTGATGAAACACGTGTGCGCTCTCATGCTGCTGGCCGCAACCCTGACCGGTTGCAGCAGCATCGGAGGCTATCCCGATTTCAGCGGCGGGATCGGCTATCCATCACATGAACCGGCCTATCCGCGCTATCCCGCCTATCCGCCCCCCGTACAAACCCATCGCGGCGATTCAAGCTCGGAAGTGGTGAGCTGCAGCAGCCGCGACCAGCGTCGCGCGCATTGCCATGTACAGGTCTCACAGAAGGACAGCGTGCACCTGATCAACCGCGAGTCACATGCCTCCTGCCTGCAGGGACGCGACTGGGGCGTGGACCGCGGCACGATCTGGGTCGACAACGGCTGCCGTGCAACCTTCCGCATCGAGCGCTACTACTGGCGATGAGCAGCAGGCCGTCCGGCCGGTCCGCACAGGGCCGGCCGGGCACCCACTCAGCGATCGAAGCCCAGCAGCAGCGGGTCGTGGTCGGAGCTGCGCCACGGGCCCTGCACGTTGCGGCCCTGGTAACCGCTGGCGTCCTGCTCGTCGGCATTGCTGTGCCACTCGGCGGCGCCGGCGAGGCGCTTGGCCATGGTCGGGCTGAGCAGCGCATGATCGAGGCGGCCGGTGTAGCCGTTGTAGACGTAGCTGTAGGGCTGTTCGACCTTGGCCACCTTGAAGGCATCCTGCCAACCGAGGTCGTGCAGGGTGCGGATCGGATCTTCCATGGCGTAGGCATTGAAATCGCCCATCAGCACCACGTCCTTCACCTTCAGGCGCGCGGCTTCGGCCTGCACCCAGGAGTTGAGCTGCCGGGCCGATTCCACGCGGGTGGCGTTCCAGCAGCCCTGCCCGTCATTGCGGTCGGCGTCGGCGCCGCTGGCATCGCGGCAGCCCTTGGACTTGAAGTGGTTGGCAACCACCATGAACGGCGCACCCTTGCCCTGGAAGGCCTGTGCCAGCGGCGCACGGCTGTGTTCGACGAATGGGCCGTCGAGCTTGGTCAGCGGCGTGCCGAGCGGCTTGAATTCGCTCTTGCGGTAGATGATGCCGACGCGGATCGGATTGCTGCCGGGGCCTTGGCCGGCATCGACGAACGCCCACTGTTTGTCTGCGGCGAGGCCGGCATTGAGCGCATCCACCAGTTCGGCGATGGCCGACTGCGGGCCGTAACCGTCGTTCTCCAGTTCCATCAGCGCGGCGATGTCGGCGCCCAGCGCGTTGACGGTGGCGACCAGCTTGCCGACCTGCGCCTTGTGCTCGTCCAGCGTGCGCGCGCCGCGCAGGGTCGGGAACCCACCGCCCTTGCCGTCACCATTGAAGAAATTCTCCAGGTTGAACGCAGCGATGTGCAGGCGGCCGGGCACGCTCGGCACGGCCGGGCGCTGCAGGTCCGGCAGCTTCAGTACACCATCCACCTGCAGGCTGGGCCGGCCCTGCGCGTCCACGCGCACGGTGCCTTCCACGTTGCGCAGCTGCATGCCGGTACGCAGCACCGGGTTGCCCGGCAGGTAGGCGACGCTGGCCGGATCACGCACATCGCTGCCATCGTCCAGCAGCAGGCGGCGGCGCTGGTTGTCGGCCATCACCTGTTCGATCCCGGCACTGCCGGGCGCGGCCACTTCGGTCGGCTGCCACAGGCGGCCATCGAAGGCGACGGTGAGCTGGCCGAAGCGTTCCAGGCCATCGGTGCCGGCCAGGGTGAGCGGCGCGGCGATGCGCACGTGCTGCCCATCCAGTGCACGCCAGTCGGCCGGCGCGGCGGCCAGGGTGACGGTAGCTGGGCTGCGTGGCGCAGGCGCCGAGGTCGGCGCAACCTGTGGCTGGGCCTGGGCGAAAGCGGATGCCGGCATCAGCAGGGACAGGGCAAGGGCGAGGGAACGGCGACGCATCGACCCTCATGACCTCTGTGCGATGCGTGGTTGCCGGCCAGCGGCCGGCACTACCAAAGATCATGAGGCTGCCGGCCAGCGGCCGGCACTACCAGCGGACGCGGCGGCGTCCGCTACTTCAGATTGCCCAGCATCCAGTCCACGGTGGCGTGGATCTGCTCCTCGGTGAGCGCCGGGTTGCCGCCCTTGGGCGGCATGATGCCGCCGTCGGGGCCGGTGTAGCCCTCGATGGCGTGCTTGTAGAGGGTGTCCTTGCCCTGCGCCAGGCGCTTGTCCCAGTGCGAGTGGTCCAGCGTCGGCGCCATGCCCACSCCGGTGGTATGGCAGGCGGTGCASAGGTTRTCGAAGATCACCTTGCCATCSKTGGTGCCGCCGTAGGCSACCTGCGAAGCGGCCTTGGCCAGCGCGGCGGCCTTGGCCGCGGCCTGCGCGGCGGCGCCGGTGCTGCCGGCGTATACCGCGCCAGTGGGCGAGATGCGCTGTTCAGTGCGTTTGGCGGCGGTGGGCGACACCTCGGGCGGAATCCGGGTGTGGATGAACGCGGCCAGCAGGATCAGACCGAGGGTGATGGCCATCAACAGCGCGATCACCATGGARAAGCGTTTCAGGAACTCSAGRTCGTAATTCCGCACTCTTCGTTACCCCTGGCTGRTAGTCGTTGGACCACGGCTGAGCGACTGCGTGATGGGCCGAGTATAGAACGCACGCCACGCACGACAACAGGCATCACGGCTGGTGCGGCGCAGCATGCGGCCGTGGCCGCGTGCGGGTGGCGCCGGGCCGCGCCCGGCGATCGCGAAGCGCGGCAGAAGCCGCCCGGCACGCGCAACGGCGGCATCACCCTGCGCCAACAGCCCGCAGGCRGAAACTGCAGATGGCCTCGACCAGTGCGTCCTCGTCGCGGTGCGCTTCGCGGCTGGGTGCGGTCGGGCCCACCATCGCTTCGGTGAAGGCACCCACCAGGCAGGCGGCGGCAGCGTGCGCGTCC
>NZ_JBFTNR010000729.1:0-2082 GCF_056665995.1 Stenotrophomonas sp. 05L44_2 | reverse complement strand
GGTCTACGGCGTGTCCTGCAGGCCCACACCACCCCGCATCCCACCACATGCCGCCGTTGCTCCAGGTGTTGCTGTTGCTTGTGCCGGTGCCGGGCGCAGCCCGGCCGGCACTACCCCCTGGCAAGGCAGCACGGCACAATCGCTGCATGAGCCCGACCACCCCTGTTTCCGCCCTGACCATCGCTGGCTCCGACTCCGGCGGCGGCGCCGGCATCCAGGCCGACCTGAAGGCCTTCGCCGCGCATCGCGTGCATGGGCTGTCGGTGATTGCCGCACTGACCGCGCAGAACACCCGCGGCGTCCGCGCCGTGCACGTGCCACCGATCGACTTCCTGCGCGCGCAGATCGAWGCCTGCTTCGMCGACTTCGACATCCACGCGGTGAAGCTGGGCATGCTGGCCAACGCCGAGGTGATCCACGCGGTGGCCGATGCACTGGAACGCCATCGACCACCGCACGTGGTGCTCGACCCGGTGATGGTGGCCACCAGCGGTGCGCGCCTGCTGGAGGACAGCGCGCTGCAGGCAATGCGTCAACGGCTGCTGCCACTGGCCACCCTGGTCACCCCCAATGCACCCGAAGCGGAGCTGCTGGTCGGCCGCAGCATCGCCGATGGCAACGATGCAGAGCGGGCCGCCGCCTCGCTCCTTGATCTGGGCGCCGGTGCAGTGCTGCTGAAGGGCGGGCACCTGCACGAAGGCAACCGCGTGGTCGACCGCTACTTCGACGGCGTCAGCAGCGAAGAAGTCATCCATGCCCGCCTGCCACTGGATGCGCATGGCACCGGCTGCACGCTGGCCTCGGCCATCGCCGCGCAGCTCTGCAACGGGCTGAGCCTGGCCAACGCCTGCGAAGCCGGCATCGACTACGTAGCGCGCGGATTGCAGCAGGGCTATGCGCCCGGTCGCAGCGAGGTGCTGGTACTGGACCACTTCGGCGCGGCGCCCCACGCATGAGTGATTCGCTACGCGCGCTCACTGTGAACAGCGGCGATGGCCACCGTTTCGACGTGATCGCCTGTGCGCCCGCACAGCCGCTGGCACGGCTGTTGTGGCTGCCGGCGCTGGGCGTGGCCGCGCGCCACTACGTACCACTGGCGCAGGCACTTGCAGCCAGGGGCGTGGCGGTCTACCTGCACGAATGGCGTGGCAATGGCAGCAGTTCGCTGCGCCCGTCGCGCAGCCCGGATTGGGGCTACCGGCAGATTCTCGACCACGATCTGCCGGCCAGCGAGGCCCTGCTCGCCGATGCCGATGACGCGCAGGAGGCACTGCCATGGATCATCGGTGGCCACAGCCTGGGTGGGCAGCTGGCCTGCGTGCACGCCGGACGCCAACCACAGGCGTTCGATCGATTGTGGCTGGCCGCCAGCGGCACACCGTTCTGGCGCACGTTCCCGCCACCACGCGGTTGGCTGCTGCCACTGATCTATCGCTTCCTGCCGTGGATCGCGCGGCGCCAGGGCGTGCTGCACGGGCGCCGGCTCGGTTTCGGCGGCACCGAAGCACGCGGACTGATCGCTGACTGGGCACGCGTAGGGCTGAGCAATCACTACGCCGCCGCAGGCATGGACGAGGACCTGGATGCGCAGATGGCGCGCGTGCACGGCAGTGCGCAGGCGGTGCTGATGGAAGACGATTGGCTGGCGCCGAGCGGATCAATGCAGGCGCTGCTGGCGAAACTGCCGAATGTCGCCTCGGAATTACGCGTGCTTTCTGCGCAGGAGCTGGGTACGCAGGCCGATCACTTCGCGTGGATGAAACACCCGGAGGCTGTCGCAGAGGCGTTTTTCATTCAGTTGGGTGAAAATTTTCACAAAAGCGTTGACGACTCGCGCCGACATCCGCATAATTCCGCTCCTGTCGCAGGGCGCCCGTAGCTCAGTTGGATAGAGTACCTGGCTACGAACCAGGCGGTCGGGAGTTCGAATCTCTCCGGGCGCACCACTCGACAGACCTTCAGCATCCGCCGCTGGAAGTGCAGTAAAATTTGATTGTGTACCGCGCGCCCGTAGCTCAGTTGGATAGAGTACCTGGCTACGAACCAGGCGGTCGGGAGTTCGAATCTCTCCGGGCGCACCAC
>NZ_JBFTNR010000728.1:0-2088 GCF_056665995.1 Stenotrophomonas sp. 05L44_2 | reverse complement strand
GGCCAACACCCTGATCCGTGACATCGAAGATCAGGTCTGCGCGGGTCTGCCGAAGTCTGAATCCTTTGGCGCCGCCATTGCCGTGCATGAACCGGCACTCAGGAAGTACGGCGCACGGCTCGATTTCGGGCTGTGGTACGCCAACCCGTAGTTCCACTGCTCCACGTACCACCTGAAGCCCGGCACACGCCGGGCTTCGTCTTTTTCAATCCACATGAGGAAATGCAACATGGCACTCAAGCTTCCCAAGGGCACCCAGTTCGGCTTCGCACCGGTCGTCTCCACCGCCATCGCCACCAGCGCGATCTCCAAGGCTGCGCCGGCACTGGCCAGCGTCGCCGCCAACAGCGTCGACACCGGCGATGTGGTGGTCATCGAGCTGCCGGGTTGGCCGGCCCTGAACAACCGCGCCACCCGCGCCGGTGCCGAAGCCACCGGCAGCGTTGAACTGCTGGGCATCGATACCACCGACAACGTGCTGTTCCCCGCCACCAGCGGTGCCGGCGTGCTGCGCAAGGCCGGTGCCTTCGTCGACCTGGACCAGCAGGGCGACCCGACCACCGCAGGTGGCGAGCAGCAGTACTGGAGCGG
The DNA here is from genome assembly GCF_056665995.1 of Stenotrophomonas sp. 05L44_2. Taxonomy (NCBI): domain Bacteria; kingdom Pseudomonadati; phylum Pseudomonadota; class Gammaproteobacteria; order Lysobacterales; family Lysobacteraceae; genus Stenotrophomonas; species Stenotrophomonas sp. 05L44_2. Next base: position 1,497 of record NZ_JBFTNR010000728.1, on the reverse strand, counting down.
CACCCTGCTGGAGGACCCGACCGGTCGCCAGGTGCAGATGCCGACCTTCAAGAACGCCAAGACCATCACCCTGCCGCTGTTCTACGATCCGAAGAAGCCGTGGTACTCGGCCCTGAAGAACGTCGACGCCAAGGGCGAACCGGTGATCCTGCGCGCCAAGCTGGTCGGTGGCGACGTGCTGTACTGGTACGGTTACCTGAGCTACAACGGCGACCCGACGATGGCCGCCAACACCCCGATGGGCACCACCGCGACGTTCACCGCGCTGGCCGACTCCATCCTGGTCGAGGGCGCCTGATGTTCCAGGTAAAGGCGCCAGAGAGCTTCAAGAGCACCCTGACCATCGTCGGTCACGGTCGCGAGCAGAAGCTCAACCTGACCTACCGGCACCTGCCGGTGGCCGACTATGCGCAGCTGCTGGAGCGCCTGGGCGATGACACGTTGAGCGTGGCCCAGGCGATCCTGGACATCGTGGTGGATTGGGATGCCGACGTGCCGCTGGACACTGCCGGCGTCGAGCTGGCCCTGCAGCAGCAGGCCGGCCTGGATGGCGCCATCATCGGTGGCTACACCCAGGCCCTGCAGGTCGCACGCAAGGGAAACTGATCGAGGCGGTGGGGGCCCTGTACTGGCGGGCCCCCACCGAGTCCGAGCTGATGCAGCTTGGATTGAAGGCCAAGCATTTTCCGCCGCCACGGGTTGAGCTGTGGCCGGAGTGCGTGCTTCCCATCGAACTCTTTTCGCGGGTTGCCACCCAGTGGCGCGTCGGCGCAGGTGGCCCGATCGGGCTGGATTACAACGTGGTCTACCGGGAGCTGGAGCGCGAAGCGCTCGATGGCGACCAGTACGACGAGGTGATGGCGGCCATCCGCGTCATCGAACGCGCTGCCCTGGAGCAGATGCAGCAGGAATGAGCCGGCCATCGCGGCAACGCCGATGCCCGGTCCCGACTCCGCCGATGCGGAGCCGACTCTCCCGAGGAACACTCAATGAGCACTACATCGCCTGGCAGCACACGGGCCACCGTGGACGCCAGCAATGCACTGGAAACGGCCATGCAGGCAGCAAGGCGCAGCATGACCGAGATGACCGGCACCACACAGGAGTTCCAGCGGCAGCTGGAAAAGATCAATACGGTGCAGCAGGCATTCAACGCCGTGCTGACAACCAGCGCCTCGCTGGTCACCGCCCTGTCCACGCAACTGACTGCCCTGAACACGCAAATGCAGGCGGTGGCGAAGTCTGCTACGGCCGCAACGGGCGGTGACGCCGGCAAGGCCGCGAAGACGGAGGAGAAGGCGGAAAAGGACGACATGGGCCTGGCGGGCATCCGCAAGGGTCTGGGCGGTGCGCTCGGCGACTATATCGGCAAGACCGAGAACACCGCCACGGCCGCCAAGAAGGCCTTCGGCAAGGCATTCACTGGCGCCGACGAGGCGCTGCGGAGCTTTGTGACCACCGGCAAGTCCAAGTACAAGGAGCTGGCCCAGTCCATCC
>NZ_JBFTNR010000727.1:0-2093 GCF_056665995.1 Stenotrophomonas sp. 05L44_2 | reverse complement strand
GGTGGTACACATTCCACGAAGCACGGCGACGGTAGGAAAGCTGATGCTGCTGGCCACGGCTGCCATCGCTGCCGTGCATGCCACTGAAGGTGGCGCGGACCTCCTGGGTCGCAAACACATGGCGCAGGTCCACCCGCAGTTCGCCGTAGCTGAAACCGCCCAGATCGGCGATGCCAGCGGTCATGGCCACGTTGCGCCCCATCGGCACGCGCAGGCCGCCCATGGCCGCCAGTTCGTCGTCGAAGCGGTCGCTGCGGCGCTCGTTGCGGCGGCCCCCCTGCAGAAACCACTGCACGCTGCTGTCGGTCCAGTCACCGCCCTTGTCGAACGGCGCGTCCTCGTTGCGTACCAGCACGCCGTCTTCGTAGATGCGCAGGCTGACGGTGTAGTTGCCCATGGGGAACCGGCGCGTATCGAGCTGGTTGATGCCTGCCTGCAGGTAGAAGGTCTGCAACAGGCGCTCGCCATCGAACGCATCCACACGCGCATCGCGCGCCAGCAGCACGGTGAGGGGCGTGGCCTGCACGGCGGCGGCGGAGTCCACGTAGGCCTGCGTGGTGCCCAGCCGCAGGCCCTGGAAGCGATCCATCGGCAGCATGCTGAAACTGAAGGTGCCGCCCTGCGGGCTGCTCAGGTTGCGGCGGTCCATGCGCCCGGCCTGCAGGTAGTGCTGCTGGCCCAGGTCATGGCGGTAGTAGGCGTTGTCTAGCTGGAAACGGCGGCTGGCAAGACCGCCGCGGTAGTGCTGCTGGCTGAAGGTCCAGTCGGCGGACAGGTGCCCGCGCTGGAACACGCCCAGTGCACCCATGCCCTGCGCGGCCAGCGCCTGGTAGCCCCGGCCACCGCTGACATTGAAGGTGTGCTGGTGCAGGAAGGCGTTCTCGGCATTGGCGCTGACCTGGTGGTAGCGCTCGGCAGCCGGCTCGCCGGGGATCCATTGGCGGGCGACAAACAGGCGCACTGCGCCCTCGCCTTCGTCATACAGCGCGCGCACGGCAGTGGGCTCCTGGGGAGGATCGATGTACCCGCAACCGGCACTGGCACCGCCGTAACGGCATGCCAGGTGGCTGTTGCGCGGCAGCGGCTGCGACAAGGCCGGCAGCAGCGCAGCCTGCGCTTCGGCGGACAGCTGCAATGCCTGCAGCGCCTCGGCCGGGGTTTCCAGCTGCACGTGTTCCAGGGTCACGCGCACCGGCACCAGCCCGGTCGAACGACCGAACAGACGGATCTCCAGTTGTTCGGTCTGGCCTTCGACCAGATCCTCGAAACCGGCGGGAACGCCGCGCGCCGCGACCAGGGGTGTGGCCAGCGACAGGGCGAGCGCGACCGCCAGCCGGGTGACGGCGGGTGCGGGAGCATTCATGGGGATTACCGGAAGCAGCCGGCCCGGCAAGCGGGCCGGCGCGGGTGCCTTACGGGCTGGTGGTCTTCTGCTGCATGGCGATGGTGACGATGCCTTCGTAGCTGCCGCCGCGGGCGATCGGCGCCTGGACGGTCTGTGCAATACGCAGCGCCAGCGGGATCGATGCGCCCGGCAGTGCGCCGTCGAACAGGTCGGTTGCGGAGAAGTCCTGCGCCGCCACGGTCAGCGCCCTGCCATTGAGGCTGACGGTCAGCGGCACCGGCGCGCCGCCACCATCGGTGTTGAGCAGCTGCGGGGTGCTGCCAACACGCACTTCGATGTCCTTGCTTTCATCGTTGGAGTAGATGCGCACCTGCTGCGACCAGGGCACCAGGCCGCTGACCGGGTTGTGGACCATGTTGACCACCGAATCCAGCGCAGTGCCATCGGCCTTGAGCAGGGCCAGGGTCGGATCGACGTTGGCCCAGACCTTGATGTCGGCATCGAATGCATTGGCGGACAGCGAAACGGTAGCCAGCGCTGCAGCGAGCGCGGCCTTCTTCAGGATGGAGTTCATGGTGTCTCTCTCGGACGGTGGGATATGAGGCCTCCAGTGCGGAGGCATCACCCGCCTGCGTGGGGGCGGGCGACGGAGAGAATGGTAGGTACGCCTACCCTGCGACGGCCATTCAACCATTCCTAAATAGCTGAACGTTAAGGAAATTCTTTGAAGGCGTTCAATGTTTGAGGG
>NZ_JBFTNR010000726.1:0-2097 GCF_056665995.1 Stenotrophomonas sp. 05L44_2 | reverse complement strand
GGTCATCCCATTTTCGACAAGGTAGTGGCCAGCGCGACCAGCGCCGGTCCGGCCAGCACCAGCATCAGTGCCGGCAGCAGGGTCAGCATCATCACCACGGTCATCTTCACCGAGAGCTTGCCGACCTTTTCCTTCAGCGCATTGCGGCGCTGCTCGCGCAGGCGGACGCTGAACTGGCGCAGCGGTTCCTGCACGGCACCGCCGTGGGCGTGCACCTGCAGGATCAACTGCACAAGGCTGGACAGATCGTCATCGCCGTACACATCGCTCAGCCGGCGCAGCGACTGCGCACGCGTGCGCCCATGGGTGTAGGACACATTCGCTTCCTGGATTTCCCCGCCCAGCACCGGCAGTGCGTCGCGCAGCTTGTCGCCCAGTGTCTGCAGGCTCTGATCCATGCTGTAGCCCACGCCCTGCAGCAGGCGCAGCAGGTCGATCAACAGCGGCAGCTCATTGTTCACCGCGCGTCGCCGCCGCTTGACCCACGCACTGAGCGCGAACTTCGGCAGCAGCAGGCCAGCAGCCAGCGCGCCGATCACCACCATGATCCTCGACAACCCCGTGGCGTCACTCAGCGTCAGCGCAATACCCAGTACCAGCACCGCCAGCAGCAGCCGCAGGCCGAGGTAGATGGCGGTGCCGCGGCGGGTGTTCCAGCCGGCCAGGTCCAGCAGCAGGCGATCCTCACCGGCCAGCAGCGCCGCTTCCAGGCGTCCGCCGCTCAGTCCGCGGCCGAACTGCTCCAGCCAGCCGAGTGAGTCCTTGCGTGCGTCAGCCGCTGTGTCGTCGCTTTCGCGCGGACGCAGCGCTGTTTTCAACGTGGCCTCGCTGCGGTCCTCGCGATGGCTGCGCACCCAGCTGCCAAGCCCCAGCAGGGCCACGCCGGCGGCCAACACCAGCAGGGCAGCCACGAACCAGATGCTGGCGCTCATTGGATGCCTCCTGCGTGGACGGGGATGTTCATAGTGATTTGGCCAGGCGGTACAGCAGGAAGGCGCCGGTCAACTCCAGCGCCAGCGCGATCAGCAGGATCTTGTGGCCCAGTGGGTCGTGCAGCACCGGCTGGAAGAATTCAGGGCTGGAGATCGCCATCAGCACTGCGCTGGCCGGTGGCAGGAGGCCCAGTACCCACGCCGACATGCGGGTTTCAGAAGTGGTTGCGGCCAGTTCCTGCTGCGCCTGTTCCAGGTCACGCATGAAGTCGCCCATGCGCTGCAGGATCTGGTCGGCACGGCCACCGATGCGCACGCTCACGCCCATCACCACCGCCAGCACCTTCAGCACGTCCATGCGGTAGGGCTGTGCGGCCAGGTTGAGCGCACGGTCAAGGTCCATGCCGCCACGTGCATAGCGCACCGTGGTGTCGAGCAGGCCGCGCAGCGGCGCGTTGGTCTGCATCGACGCGACCTGGAAGGCGGCCTGCAGGCTGTTGCCGAGCGCGGTAAGGCGCACCAGGTTGTCGAGGAAGTCCGGCAGCTGGTGCAGCAGCTGCGCCTGCAGCTTGCCGATACGGCGCATCAGCCACAGCCAGCAGCCCAGCAGGTACAGCAGCAGGGTCAGCGGGAACATCCAGAAGGTGCCCAGGCGCAACACCGCGAACGCGGACAGGGCGATGCCCGGCAGCAGCATCAGCAGCGGCAGCTTCCAGCCCGGTGCCAGGCCGGCACGCTGCAGCAGCCCGTTCCAGGGCAGGGCGCGGCGACCCGGCGCAGGCAGCGTCGCCTGCCGTGCTGCATCGGCCGGCGCGGCGGCAGCGCCGGTGCCGCGCGCCAGCTGCTGCTCGGCATGCTGCAGCGAGGCCTGGCGCTGTTCGCGGCTGCTGGCCGTCCCCCACAGCCACACCGCCAGCGCCAGCAGCACCGACACGATGCTCAGCACACCCAGCAGCAGGCCGGTACCCATGCTCAGAAGTCTCCGTACAGGGATTCGCGCAGCAACTGCCGGAACGGCTCCAGCTTGTGCGAATGTGGCTGGAAGCCGAGGCCGATCCAACGGTCGATTTCCTTGCCGCTGCCATCGATCTGCACTTCGTGGCGGAACATCTCCTGGGTGGTGATCAGGTTGTCGCTGACGCCGGTGATTTCAGTAATGGATACC
>NZ_JBFTNR010000725.1:0-2098 GCF_056665995.1 Stenotrophomonas sp. 05L44_2 | reverse complement strand
GTGCCAGGGATGCCCTGGCGGATCACGGTGGAGAAGTCATCGTCGGGTGCCATCTTCAGCGCGCGCTCGGTGATGCGGCCCTTGGCATGCAGTTCGGCGTACGGCACGCCAGGCGTGAGCGCGCCCACCTCCTGCGCGTACTCGGCCAGGTAGCCCGAGGCCAGCAACCGGTAGTCCAGCGGCAGGCGCGGGGCGATATGCCGCGCCAGGTCGAAGACAATCGTGGTGCAGTTGCTGGTCAGCGTGTTGTAGAAGCCGGGCGTGGCATCAAGCTGGCGTGCTTGGTCGATGTAGGCAGCAAACAGGGTCTTGAGCTGGTTGCGGTCCATGCCGTGCAGGCGGTACAGGTAGACATCCTCGCCGCGCGCGTTGGTGCGCGTGCGGATGATGTCGGTTTCTTCGGACGCGACCAGCGTCATCTCGAACTTGCGGAAGAAGCCGCCCAGTGCCGAGAACGATTCACCACGCTCCTTGCGGATTTCCAGCGAGAACACCAGGTGGCGCCCGTCCTCGAATCCGAACGAGACCAGGGTGTGGGCGATCGCCGGGCCCATCCAGTACGACAGCACCAGGTCGGCCGAACGCAGCTGGTCCAGGTCGTAGCTGCGGCGCACCCAGCGCGCGTCGTAGTCGGTCTCGGTGCGCCAGGTGAAATCGCGCACGTTATCCAGCACCACGTGGCGGCCATCGAAGGATTCCACGTGCAGGCGCTGCGCCACGTCATCGGCCCAGTCGCGGTCCTGGCGTGGGGTCAGCAGCAGCCACCACAGCCCCGCCAGCGCCAGAGCGCCGGCAAAGGCCGCCCACAACCGGCGCGTGCCACGGCCGCGCGCCACCTGCCAGGCCGCCCAGGCGGCGGCCAGCAGCCACAGCATCGCCGCGGTCACGCCCAGCCAGCCTGGCCCGGGCATCTGGTAGGTCAGCAGACCGGCCACCCACAGCGCCAGCAGCACCATCACACATCCTGTCATCCATCGTCCTGCGGCTTTCACTGGCATCCTGTCGGGGTCCCGGGGCGGCATAGTTAGCCACAAGCCGCCTCACGGCGACATCTACGACGGTTCAGGCTGGCGCCTGCGGGCGCATACTGGCGTCCACCAAGGTGTACAGGGAGCGAGGATGGGCATTACCACCGTGGCCGGCGTCGCCGTGCAGGCGCAGCACCGGGCCAGCTGTCATTGCGGCACCGTCGAGCTGCTGCTGGACCTGCCCGAGGGCATCGTCGACCCGCGCCGCTGCGACTGTTCGATGTGCCGGCGCCGCGGCGCCATCGCCGCCAGCGTGGCCGAAGACGGGCTGCATATCGTGCGTGGCCAGGCCCATCTGCGCCTGTACCAGTTCAATACGCACGTGGCCGAGCACTACTTCTGCGACGTCTGTGGCATCTACACGCACCACCGCCGCCGCTCCAACCCGGACCAGTACGGCTACAACGTGGCCTGCCTGGAAGGCATCGATCCGTTCGCGCTGGGAACGATTCCGGTCAATGACGGGGTGAACCACCCCGCCGACCGCACCGGTTAGTGGCGGCTGCGCCTGGGCGGCGGCGCGACCTTCTGCCACGGGGCCATGCTGGCCCGGCCGACGCGCAACGGACGCTTCAACGGCGTTCGACGCGTGGGCAGGTCCGCTGCAGGCGGCAGCGTCGCGGCGGGCAGCGCAGGGCGTGAGGGCCAGAGTCGGTCAAGCAACCACATGGCAGGTCTCCGTGGGGGACGGGGACGATCACCCTACCGATGCCCGGGCCAAGACCGGGTGATGGCGTTGCGGCAGGCCGATGACAACCGACGGCCCTGGCCTCCTCAGTGCACCGGCCGCGCCCTGCCCATCCGCCGTACCAGCACGAAGAACAGCGGCACCAGCACCACCGCCAGCACCGTTCCGGAGAGCATGCCGCCGATCACGCTCATGCCGATTTCACGCCGGCTGACCGCGCCGGCGCCGGTGGCCAACGCCAGCGGGATGACGCCTGCCACGAAGGCCAGCGAGGTCATCACGATCGGCCGCAGGCGCAGGCGCGCGCCCTGCAGTGCCGCTTCCACCGCTGAACTGCCGGCGCGGTAGCGTGCTTCGGCGAACTCCACGATCAGGATCGCGT
>NZ_JBFTNR010000724.1:0-3488 GCF_056665995.1 Stenotrophomonas sp. 05L44_2 | reverse complement strand
GGTTGAGGGGGCGTGAGCCGCATGGATGCGGCGACCGAGCTTACATGGACGTACTTGCAGCGTCCCCCTCAACCGGACCCACCCCGCCAACCCACAGGAACCCAGCTTCTGCCGTTGACGTTGCCTCTGCGGGTGCAGGGTGCAACCCTGCAGAACAAACTCCACCCTACGCCGCCGTCGGTTGTGCAATCTTCCCCCGCGCACTACGATCCTGCGGTTCGCGCGCACGCGCGCGCCACGTATTCCTGCTGAGCGCCCCGCGCGCCGCACCTGCCAACCCGAGGTCTTCATGGTCATCAAACCGCGCGTCCGCGGCTTCATCTGCGTCACCACCCACCCGACCGGCTGCGACGCCGCCGTCAAGCAGCAGATCGACTACATCCGTGCGCGCCCGCCGATCCAGAACGGCCCCAAGCGCGTGCTGGTGATCGGCGCCTCGACCGGCTACGGCCTGGCCGCGCGCATCACTGCCGCCTTCGGCAGTGGCGCGGCAACCCTGGGCATCTTCTTCGAGCGCCCGGGCAGTGAAACCAAGCCGGGCACGGCGGGCTGGTACAACTCGGCGGCGTTCCACAAGTACGCCGACGAAGCGGGTCTGTATGCCAAGAGCATCAACGGCGATGCGTTCTCCGATGAGGTGAAGGCCAAGACCATCGAGATGATCTTGGCCGATCTCGGCCAGGTCGACCAGGTGGTCTACAGCCTGGCTGCACCGCGCCGCAAGCATCCCAAGACGGGCGAGATCATCAGCTCCACGCTGAAGCCGATCGGCGAGCCGATCACCCTGCGTGGCCTGGATACCGACAAGGAAGTGCTGACCGAAACCCACCTGCAGCCGGCCACCCCGGAAGAAATCGCCGGCACCGTCGCGGTGATGGGCGGCGAGGACTGGCAGATGTGGATCGACGCGCTGGCCGATGCCGGCGTGCTGGCCAACGGCTGCACCACCACGGCCTTCACCTATGTGGGCGAAGAGATCACCCAGGCGATCTACTGGAACGGCTCCATCGGTGCTGCCAAGAAGGATCTGGACGACAAGGTGCTGGGGCTGCGCGAGAAGCTGGCCAGGATCGGCGGCGATGCGCGCGTGTCGGTGYTGAAGGCGGTSGTSACSCAGGCCAGCTCGGCCATTCCGACCATGCCGCTGTACCTGTCGCTGCTGTTCAAGGTGATGAAGGAAAAGGGCACCCACGAAGGCTGCATCGAGCAGCTCGACGTGCTGTACGACATCCTGTACGGCGCCAAGGCCGATGGCGTGGCGGTCGATCGCCTGCGCCACGACCTGGTCGATGGCGATGGCCATACCGTTGCGCTGATCGATGAGGAAGGCCGCCTGCGCGCCGACTACAAGGAAATGGCCGCTGACGTGCAGGGCAAGGTGCTGGCGCTGGGGCCCCCCGCTACCGGTGAGGTGTCAGCCGAACTCGAAGTTCATCGCCGGCGCTGCCGGGCCGACGAAATCGCCCTGCACGTAGTCCACGCCGGCACTGAACAGCAGTGTCATCGAGTTGGCGTCGCTGACGAACTCGGCGATGGTGCGGATGCCCGCTTCCTGCGCGCGTGCGGTTATCTGGCTGACCCGGTCGATGTTCTCGCGGGTGGCGGCCAGGTCGCTGGTGAAGCCGCGATCAAGCTTGAGGAACTGCGGCTGGAAGTGGGCCAGCAGCTGGAACGAGTCCAGGCCCGAGCCGAACTGCTCCAGGCCGATCCGGCAGCCGAGCGGTGCCACTTCCGCCAGGAACTGCTGGGCACTGCGCAGGTGGGTGAACACCTTCGATTCCGGTGCATGCAGCCACAGGCGTTCGCCCGGCACGCCGTGCGCCTGCAGCTGCTGGCGCAGCGTGGCGATCATCTTCGGATCATCGAACGATTCCGGCGTGACCTTCACCAGCACCTGGGTGGGATGACCCTCGCGGGCACGCGCGCCCAGCACCGCGATTGCCTGCGACACGACCCAGCGGTTGATGTCCGCCAGCAGGCCATGTTCTTCGGCAATGCCGAGGAAGGCGGTCGGGCTCAGCAGCTCTCCGTTGTGTTCCAGTCGCAGGTAGGCTTCATACAGCTCCAGCGACTCGCCCTGCAGGTTCAGCACTGGCTGGTAATGCAACTGGAAGCCATCGCCTGCCAGGGCTTCGCGGATACGTGCGACCCAGCGCTGCACGCGCTCTTCCTCCACGCGATCAACAGYGGCCGGGTCGAAGATGCGGCAGGTATTGCCGAGGGCGGCTGCGGCCTGCGTGCATTCGCTGGCGCGCGCCAGCACCTGGCCGATGCTGGCGATCTTCTCGCCCACCTGCACCCCGCCAATGCTGACGGTCACCGTGGCCGAGCGCGCGCCGATGCTGAAGACGTGTGCGGCGTAGGCTTCGCGGATGCGCTCGGCCAGTGCCACGGTCTGCGCATAGGGGCCGGACTGCAGTACGGCGAAACTGTGTTCGCCGAAACGGGCCAGCTGCGCATCGTCGCCAACGACGTCGGCCAGCAGGGCGGCGAGGGCGCCGATCAGGGCGTCGGCCGAGGCCAGTCCGATATCCGGGAGCAGGCGCGCGTAGTGGTCCGGTTCGACCATCAGCAGGCCGAACTGGCCTTCGCTGCGCCCGGCCTGGGCAACCGCGTCCTCGACCTGCAGCATGAAGGTGGGGCGGTTGAGCAGGCCGGTGACCTGGTCGCGCTGGCGCAGGTCCTCGACCTCGCGCGCCAGCTCCGGGTCGAATTCCATGCGCCGGCGGAACACCACCTGCAGGCAGGATTCGCCCTCGTAGGTGGCTGCGGTGAATTCCATCGTCGCTGGGAAGGCGCTGCCGTCCTGGTGGCGGGCGTCCAGCTGATACTGCGGCGGAGGCGCTTCGCCGCGGCTGAGTGACTTCAGCAGCTGCTTGAAATCATCCACGTGCTGGGCGGCAACCATGTCCAGCAGCGAGATGCCTTCGACCTCCTCGAAATCCTCGTAACCGAACATTTCCAGGTAGGCATCGTTGGCGCGGATATGCATGCCTTCGTGGACATAGGCAATCGGCTCGCGCGAAGAGGCGATCAGCGCGTCGCAGCGACGCTCGGTCTCGCGCATCTGCGCTTCGATCCGGCGCAGGCCGCGCCGCGCCTGCAGGTCGACCCACTGGTCGCGGACCACCGCCAGCAGGTGTTCGGCGCGCTGGCGCAGGGCGAGGGCGCGAACCCCGTTGCTGCTGGCCTGTACCAGTTCGTCCTCGTCGATGCGTTCGGCCAGCAGCACCAGCGGGATGTCCTTGCCGCTGGCGGCGATGTGCTGGGCCACCAGTGGCAGCGGAATGCTCTGCGAGGGCGCAGCCAGCACCAGGTCGATCGCCTGGCTGGCCAGCACCTGCGACAGCTCGGCCGAGTCCTGCGGGCGCCATGGGCGCACGGCGATGCCGCTGTTGCGCAGGGTGCTGACGATGGCTTCGGCGTTCTCGCCGCTGTCATCGACGATCAGCAGGCGGATGGTGATGTCGTTCGCGTTCTGCATGCAC
>NZ_JBFTNR010000723.1:0-2098 GCF_056665995.1 Stenotrophomonas sp. 05L44_2 | reverse complement strand
GGCCAGCAGATGATGATCAGGCTGCTGCAGCCAGCGCTGCGCCAGCGCGAGGGCGCGGGTGTCGGGACGCTCCAGCGCAGCGCATTGTTCCGGTGTGCAGCCGTGGGCCCGCCAGCCTGCAACACCGAGCGCCAACGCTGCATCCGCATTGCCGGTGGTCTGCAGCAGCGCGCGCCTGGGTGCCAGGGAACCAGCCGCGATCAACAGGCGCAGCAGCGCCTCATGTCCATGCTCAGTCATCCCCCGACTATCGGCCTCACGCAACAAAGGCGCCCTAGGGCGCCTTCGCGTATTGCTGTCAGGGTATCCCGGAGGTTGCCGGCCGATGCGGCCGGCACTCCCTGCCGAGGCCGGGCGGGGCCCGGCGCCGGATCATTTCGCGTCCGGATGCAGCGCGCTGTAGCCCACACGCACCGGCTTCACACCCTGCATCACCAACGCATAGCTGACGTTGTCGAAGGTGCGGAAGACCATGGCATGCGCGGCGTACTCATCCGGCAGGCTGACCCGGCCGGCGCCGGTGCTGATCGAGTCGTCCATGCGAGAGGACCCCGGGAACTTCATCCGGTGCGCCACGTGGCTGCCATGGCGCCACAGCGAGAACACGGTGCCGTTGTCCACGCCCTGGGCGCGACCAGCGGAAATCGCGATCACATCGCGCGGGCCGCCGGTAGTGAACATATCGGTGACTGCCAGCACGCGTACATCCACGCCTTCCACGCCGGCTGCGGGCACATGCGGGAAGAACTGCAGGTCGTACGGCGTGGCCTCGACCGGCACCAGGCGGTCGCCTGCACGTACTTCACGGCCGCCGCTGGCGTTGTCCAGCGCCAGGGTCGACGCTTCGGTCTTGCCGCCGGCCACCTGGGTGATGGTGCYGGTGCCGACCTGTGCCAGCTCGTAACCCAGCACGCCGCGGCGGTGGTTGGGCGCGCTGAAGGCCTTCCAGAGATTGCCGCTGCCCGGGGTGACGTCGCCGTTGGCGGTCAGGTCCTCGGTGGGCTTGGGCTGGGCGTAGCGCACGGTCGGGCGGACCACGGCCCAGCGCTGCCCGACCTGGGCGTCGGCCAGGCGCACATAGGCGGTCTGCCCACCGGTGGCGCGCAGGCGGTTGTCTTCCAGGCCGACCACATAGGGCAGCTGTTCGATGCTGTCGACCACGCTGAGCTGCTTCAGGAACGGCTCGACCTGGGCCAGCGGCACGCCGGTTACCGGGGCTTCCTGGCGCGGGCCGGGCTGGGCCGTCACGCGGTCCAGGTAGGCCAGGCTGAGGACGTCACCGGGATAGATCAGGTGTGGATTGGCGACCTGCGGATTGGCCTGCCATATCTCCGGCCACAGCCATGGTTTCTGCAGGAATCGTCCTGCGATGTCCCACAGGGTGTCCCCTTTGCGGACCACATAGGTGTCCGGGTGCCCGCCATTCACTTCCACGGCGGTAGCATAGGCAGCCACGGTCAGCATCGCCGCGGCGACGACCGTACGAAAACGAAGCAACATAGGTGTGAAGCCCTGATTCCCCAACAGGTTCGCGCACTATAGTCCAGAAACCGGGGCGCAAGGCAAGCGTTGGAGCTAGAATCTGCGACGTATGCCGGCGTACCCCGGCCCCAACCCCGGAAACTGCCATGGCTTTACTCCCCATCCTTGAGTTCCCCGATCCGCGCCTGCGTACCAAGGCTGCGTTGATCGATGCCGCCGAAGTGACCACGCCGGCGTTCCAGGAGCTGCTCGACAACATGTTCGAGACCATGTACGACGCCCCGGGCATCGGCCTGGCTGCCAGCCAGGTGGACGTGCACCAGCGCTTCATGGTCATCGACGTSAGYGAAGARAAGRACRMSCCGCGSGTSTTCATCAACCCGGARATCGTCGCCAASGASGGSGGCCAGGTSTACCAGGAAGGYTGCCTGTCGGTGCCKGGCATCTTYGCCGACGTSACCCGTGCCGACACCATCACCGTCAAGTTCCTGGATCGCCAGGGGCAGCCGCAGGAGTTGACCACCGACGGCCTGCTGGCGGTCTGCGTGCAGCACGAGATGGACCATCTGGACGGCAAGCTGTTCATCGATTACCTGTCGCCGCTGAAGCGCGAGAT
>NZ_JBFTNR010000722.1:0-2103 GCF_056665995.1 Stenotrophomonas sp. 05L44_2 | reverse complement strand
GCTTCGATGCGTTCTCGCCGGGCGGCAATTTCCAGCCCTGGCAGCTGCTGACCTACGGCTTCCTGCATGGCAGTTTCTTCCATCTGTTCTTCAACATGCTGGCCGTCTTCATGTTCGGCGCGCCGCTGGAACAGACCTGGGGTGAGAAGCGCTTCCTGACCTACTACCTGGTGTGCGTGGTCGGCGCCGGCCTGTGCCAGTTGCTGGTCGGCACGATGCTCGACAATCCGGCCACGGTGCTGGGCGCGTCCGGTGGTGTGTTCGGCCTGCTGCTGGCTTACGGCATGCTGTTCCCCAACCAGCGGGTGATGCTGCTGTTCCCGCCGATTCCGATGAAGGCGCGTACGTTCGTGATCCTGTTCGGCGTGGGCGAGCTGGTGCTGGGCATGACCGGCTGGCAGCCGGGCGTGGCCCATTTCGCGCACCTGGGCGGCATGCTGTTCGGCTGGCTGCYGATCCGCTACTGGCGTGGCCAACCGCCGTTCAACAAGCGTCGTCCCCCGGGCCCGCCGAAGCGCCCGAACCACCTGCGCAGCGTGAAGTGAGGCACAGGTGGGTGCCAACCTTGGTTGACACGCCTTGACGCCGGTAGGTGCCAACCTTGGTTGGCACGCTTTGACGCCGGTAGATGCCAACCTTGGTTGGCACGCATTTCATGCATCGGCCAGCACGACCTGCGCCGCGTTGTGCCCGGGCGCGCCGGTGACCCCGCCGCCCGGATGCGTACCCGCACCGCACAGGTACAGGCCGGGCAGGGCGCCGCGATAGCCGGCCTGGCCGACCATCGGCCGCGCCGAGAACAGCTGGTTGGCGCTGAGCGCACCGTGGAAGATGTCGCCACCGATCAGCCCGAATGTCCGTTCCAGATCCAAGGGTGACAGTGCCTGTCGACCAAGCACGCTGTCGGCGAAGCCGGGGGCGTAGTGATCGACGGTGGCGATCATCAGGTCGGCGACGGTGTCGCGGTGATCATCCCAGTGTCGGCCATCGGGCAATTCCGGCGCCACGTGCTGGCAGAACAGGCTGGCCACATGCTGCCCGGGTGGCGCCAGCGAATCATCCAGCGTGCTCGGAATCAGCATCTCCACGATCGGCTCGCGCGACCAGCCCTCGCGACGTGCATCCAGCCAGGCACGGTCCATGTAATCCAGGCTGGGCGCCATGATGATGCCGGCACTGAGGTGATCACCGGGGCCGGGCAGGGCACGGAAATCCGGCAGCCGCGACAGCGCCACGTTCATCCGGAACGTGCCCGAGCCGCAGCGCCAGTTCGCCATGCGTTCACGGGTGGTGGCGGGAACCTGGGCGGGCTGCAGCAGTTGTTCGTACAGCAGCTTCGGGTTGACGTTGGCCACCACGGCACGTGCGCGCAGGCTCTCGCCGCCGGACAGCGCGACGCCAACCACGCGCCCGTCCTCAACCAGCAGGCGCTGCACGCCGGCATCGACGCGCAGCTCGGCGCCGGCCGCACGCGCGGACGCGGCGATGGCCTGGCTGATCGCGCCCATGCCACCGATGGCGTGGCCCCACGCGCCCTTTACCCCGTTGCACTGGCCGAACACGTGATGCAGCAGTACGTAGGCGCTGCCTGGCGTGTACGGGCTGGCGTAGTTGCCAACAATGCCATCGAAACCAAACAGGGCTTTGATCGGCTCGCTTTCGAACCAGCGATCCAGGTACTCGGCGGCCGACAGCGTGAACAGATCCAGCAGTTCCTGGCGCAGTGCAGGGTCGAGTGCGGCCAGCTCCCGTCCCAACCGGCCCATCTGCCACAACGCCGGCAACGCACGCCAGCCAGCCATCACCCCGAGGTCGGGCGGCGGAYGCAGCGCCCAGTCGCGCAGCACATCGGCAAATACCTCCAGGCGCGCTTCATAGGCGGGCAGCGCCTGCGCATCGCGTTCGGAGAACTTCGCCACCTCGGCCTGGGTGCGGCCAGGTGCGGACAGCAGGTAGCGGCCATCAGGCAATGGCAGGAAGTTGTTGGCCGGCCGCGCGACGATGCGCAGCCCGTGCGCATGCAGCTGCAGCTCCTCGATCACCTTCGGCTGCAGCAGCGACACCGTGTACGAGGCCACCGAGTTGCGGAAGCCCGGGTGGAAC
>NZ_JBFTNR010000721.1:0-2106 GCF_056665995.1 Stenotrophomonas sp. 05L44_2 | reverse complement strand
GTTTGGTGGTCGCCCGGATGCGAAGATGGATTACGACAACGTGGCCAGCGTGGTGTTCTCGCACCCGCCGCTGGGCGCGGTAGGCATGAGCGAGGAAGATGCACGTGCGCGCTTCGAGCAGGTGACCGTGTACCACAGCCGGTTCCGGCCGATGCTGCAGGCGCTGGCCAACGGCACCCAGCGCAGCCTGTTCAAGATGGTCTGCGCCGGCCCAGAGGAGCGCGTGGTGGGTGTGCATCTGCTCGGTGAAGCGGCCGACGAGATCCTGCAGGGTTTCGCGGTGGCGGTGAAGATGGGGGCGACCAAGGCCCAGTTCGACGACACGGTGGCGATTCACCCGACGTCTGCTGAAGAAGTGGTGTTGATGCGCTGAGCCGACACTCACGGTAGTGCCGGCCGCTGGCCGGCAACCTCGACAGCAACGGCAACGGCAACAGCAAAAAGCTGGGTTCTTGTGGGATGGCGGGGTGGGTGTCGACCTTGGTCGACATGTAGATCCACGCCATGCGTGGATCAGGAGTTGCAGTGAGCATGAACGGACATCGGATCGTTCGCCCGGAACTGCCATGAGACAATTGGAAGCAATCCAGCTGCTTCCAGCCGCCCCATGCGGCCCGTTTTCTTCCTGATGTCCACTTCTTCCCCCCGTATCGCCACCACGTCCCCGCGCATCGCTCTGGGCGGCATCGGCCTGGCTGCGATCGGCGCCATYGCCGCCTCGGGCAAGGCGATCATCGTCAAGCTGGGGCTGCGCCATGGCGTGGACGCGACCACGCTGCTGGCGCTGCGCATGCTGATGGCGCTGCCGCTGTTCGCGTTGATGGCGGTGTGGGCCTCGCGCCGTGCCGAGCGACTGTCCTGGGCCGACCGCGCGCGCGTGCTGTGGCTTGGCTTCACCGGTTACTACCTGTCCAGCCTGCTGGATTTCCAGGGCCTGCAGTACATCAGCGTGACCCTGGAACGGTTGATCCTGTACTTGAACCCGACCCTGGTGCTGCTGATCAACGTGCTGCTGGCGCGGCAGCAGCCGGGTCGGTGGCAGGTCGGCGCGCTGGTGCTCAGCTATCTCGGCGTGCTGATCGCGTTCGGCCATGACCTGCAGCGGGAGGGTGGGCAGATCATCCTCGGCAGCCTGCTGGTGCTGGGCAGTGCGCTCAGCTATGCGCTGTATCTGTTCGGCAGCGGCCAGGTGGTCGCCCGTATCGGCGCGGTGCGTCTGACCGCCTACGCCAGCTGCGTGGCCAGCGTACTGGTGCTGCTGCATTTCACCATTACCCATCCGCTGCCGTTGCTGTGGCAGGCCCCCGCTGCCGTGCAGTGGCTGTCGCTGATCAACGCGACGGTCTGCACCGTGCTGCCGGTGCTGGCGATCATGCTGGCGGTGCAGCGCGTCGGCTCGTCGCTGGCTGCGCAGGTGGGTATGCTGGGCCCGGTTTCCACCATCGTGATGAGCCTATGGCTGCTCGACGAACCGATGGGGCCGGCGCAGATCGCCGGCACCGTGCTGGTCCTGATCGGCGTGCTGCTGGTGACGCGGCTGCGCCGCTGACGCCGGAGCAGGCGCGTGCCCGCATCCTGGCGGTGATCCATGCGATCCCGCCAGGGCAGGTGATGGGCTACGGGCAGGTCGCGATGCGCGCCGGCCTGCCCGGACGCGCCCGGCTGACTGCACGCATCCTCGGCCAGAATGACGATCCCTCGCTGCCCTGGCACCGGGTGCTGCGCTCGGATGGGCGCATCGCCATGGCTGAAGGTTCGGCCGGCTGGCGCGAACAATCGCAGCGGCTGCGCGCCGAGGGTGTCATCGTCGAAAACGGCCGGGTGCGGATGCCCGCGACCGACCCGGCGGCGGCGCTGGATGCGGCCGTATGGGGGCCGGGCTGATCGCTGCCTGCGACTGAACGGGCGGCCGTCCGCGCTGGTCAAAAAGGGCCGGTGCTGCGGCTATGATGGAGGCCGTTCCATGCCGGTGTCCCCATGTTCCCGCGACTGCCAACCGTCACCAAGGCCCTGTTGATCGCCAACGCGATCCTGTTCCTGCTGCAGCAGCCGTTCCTGCTCGGCATGCAGACCTTCGAGCCGTTCATGCTGCAGCCGCTGCAGCAG
>NZ_JBFTNR010000720.1:0-2109 GCF_056665995.1 Stenotrophomonas sp. 05L44_2 | reverse complement strand
GACCCTGGCCGATGCCAGCACGTCCACCGCCACCGGTGGCTTCGACCTGCGCAACGACTACGCCGCGATCGACAACGGCACCGCGCCCCTGCCGGGCACCGGCGCCCTCAGCAGCTCGCCGTACACCGCGCCCGGTGCAGGCGGCAGTGACTACTCGCAGCCGGTGCATGGCGGCGAGGTGGTCTATGCCGGCTTCTGGAAGCGCTTTGCCGCCTACCTGATCGACTACTTCGTCCTGCTGATTCCCAGCGGCGTGGTCGGTGGCGTACTGGGCTTCGTGCTCGGCGCGGGCATGGGTGCTGCCGGCAGCGGCGAAACAGCGGTTGAAGTGGTCACCCAGCTGATCAGTGGCCTGGCCGGCCTGTTCATCGCCGCCGCTTACTACGGCTGGTTCCATGCCTCCCGCGGCGGTGCCACCCTCGGCAAGATGGCCATCGGCATCAAGGTCGTGCGCGGCAATGGCGATCGCCTGACCCTGGGCCGCAGCATCGGCCGCTATTTCGCCACCATCCTCAGTGGCCTGACACTGTGCATCGGCTACCTGATGGCCGCCTTCACCGAGCGCAAGCAGGGCCTGCATGACCTGATCTGCGACACGGTGGTGGTCGACCGCTGGGCCTATACCGACCAGCCGCAGCTGCAGCGCCGCGAGATGGGCACGGTGACCATCGTGATCCTGGTGCTGGGCGGCCTGCTGATGCTGGCCGGTTTCGCCGCGATCATCTTCGCCGTCGGCGTCATCGCCAACATGGCGTCGTGATCGCGGATCGAGGGCCAATGCGCCGTCGCGGACGGCCATCCTCACGCCCCCCTGCTTGACAATGGCAGGCCGGGCGTGATTCCTCTAATAAGGTGAAACCTGAACGCCCGGCACAGTCCCGGGCGTTCAGTTTATTGATTTGCCCGTGGCCGCTTCACTAATGCGGCCGTTTGCTCCACCCTAGCGGCCCTTCCCCGCGGCTTACCCACAGACCCTGCTGCCATGCCCAAGCACCTGCTCATCGTTGAATCGCCGGCCAAAGCCAAGACGATCAACAAATACCTCGGCAAGGACTACACGGTCCTGGCCTCGTATGGGCACGTGCGTGACCTGATCCCGAAGGAAGGCGCGGTTGACCCGGACAACGGGTTCGCCATGCATTACGACGTGATCGAGAAGAACGAAAAGCATGTCGATGCGATCGCCAAGGCCGCAAAGGGCGCCGACGACATCCTGCTGGCGACCGACCCGGATCGCGAGGGTGAAGCGATCAGCTGGCATATCGCCGAGATCCTGAAGGAGCGCGGGCTGGTCAAGGACAAGCCGATGCAGCGCGTGGTGTTCACCGAGATCACCCCGCGCGCGATCAAGGAAGCCATCAGCCAGCCGCGCGAGATCGCCAGCGACCTGGTCGACGCCCAGCAGGCGCGCCGCGCGCTGGACTACCTGGTCGGTTTCAACCTGTCGCCGGTGTTGTGGCGCAAGGTCCAGCGCGGCCTGTCGGCAGGCCGCGTGCAGAGCCCGGCGCTGCGCATGATCGTCGAGCGCGAGGAAGAGATCGAAGCCTTCATCGCCCGCGAGTACTGGTCGATCGCCGCCGAGTGCGCGCACCCCTCGCAGCATTTCAACGCCAAGCTGGTCAAGCTGGACGGGCAGAAGTTCGAGCAGTTCACCGTCACCGACGGCGACACCGCCGAGGCCGCCCGCCTGCGCATCCAGCAGGCCGCACAGGGCGCCCTGCATGTCACAGACGTGGCCAGCAAGGAGCGCAAGCGCCGCCCCGCGCCGCCATTCACCACCTCCACGCTGCAGCAGGAAGCCTCGCGCAAGCTCGGTTTCACCACGCGCAAGACCATGCAGGTCGCGCAGAAGCTGTACGAAGGCGTGGACATCGGCGGCGACGAAGGCACGGTCGGCCTGATCTCGTACATGCGTACCGACTCGGTGAACCTGTCGCAGGACGCGCTGGCTGAAATCCGCGACGTGATTGCCCGTGATTACGGCATCGCCTCGCTGCCCGACCAGCCCAACACCTACCAGACCAAGTCCAAGAACGCCCAGGAAGCGCACGAAGCGGTGCGCCCGACATCGGCACTGCGCACCCCGGCCCAGGTCGCGCGGTTCCTGAC
>NZ_JBFTNR010000719.1:0-2109 GCF_056665995.1 Stenotrophomonas sp. 05L44_2 | reverse complement strand
ACCTTGTTCCTGTCCTGTTGCTGGCAGCGTGCTCGCAGCCGGCACCGCCGCCCGAACCTGCCGCCGATGCGCCTCCGCCGATGACGGGCGCGACGCCGGCCGAGGCGGCCGCCAGCACCACGCCCGATGCCGTCGCCGCGCCRCAGGCTGCGGCGGAGCACGCCAAGGATACGGCTGCGACGCCGGCCGATGCTGCCAACCCCGCAGCACCTGCGGCGGCAGACGACGCCCGCGCGCGCATCGAGACGCTGCWCGGCGATGCGGCGCAGTATGAAAAAGTATTCACTGCCTTCAAGACCGCAGTGGTCGGTGGCGATCGCGCGGCGGTGGTTGAAGAAGTGCGTTTCCCGCTGAACATCAGCGGTGGCAGGAAGATCACCGGGCCCGGTGAATTCCAGCGCAACTACGAAAAGATCATCACCCCGGCGGTGGTCAAGGCGGTGTCCGCGCAGGACTTCGGCACGGTGTTCGTCAACCAGCAGGGCGTGATGATCGGCGATGGCCAGGTCTGGCTGACCGGCGAGTGCCTGGACAAGGCCTGCACGCGCACCGAGGTGAAGGTCGGCACCATCCAGTAACGAAAACGGCCCCGTATGCAGGGCCGTTCCAGATCGGTAGTGCCGGCCGCTGGCCGGCAACCAGGGCTCCTGCAGGTGCCGGCCAGCAGCCGGCACCACCCGGCCGTCAGGCCTTCGGCGTGAGCTTCAGCAGCCGTGCCTTGCTGCCGTCTTCCAGCAGCCACAGTGCGCCGTCCGGGCCCTGTTCCACTTCGCGGATGCGCTCGCCCATGTTGAAGCGTTCGGCCTCGCGCGCGCTGTCGCCGTCGAAGGCAACCCGCACCAGCGAGGTGGACGACAAGCCACCGATGAAGGCGCTGCCCTTCCACTGCGGGAACAGGCTGCCGCTGTAGAACATCAGGCCGGCCGGGGAAATGACCGGGTTCCAGGTCACCTTCGGTGCGGCGAACTCCGGGCGGGTGTCATGGTCGGGAATCGGACGGCCGTCGTAGTGGTCGCCGTTGGACACGATCGGGTAGCCGTAGTTGGCACCGCGCACGATCAGGTTCAGCTCATCGCCGCCGGCCGGGCCCATCTCCTGCGCCCACAGCTTGCCATTGGCATCGAAGGCGATGCCCAGCACGTTGCGGTGGCCGAGCGACCACACCTGCGCGGCCACGCCGCCCTGCGAGGCGAACGGATTGTCGGCCGGCAGGCTGCCGTCGTCGTTGAGGCGGATGATCTTGCCCAGGTTGCCGCTCATGTCCTGCGCAGGATCGAACTTCTGCCGTTCGCTCGAACTGATCCACAGCTTGCCGTCCGGGCCGAAGGCCAAGCGGTGGCCGTAGTGGCCTTCGCCGCTGACCTTCGGCGTCTGCCGCCAGATCACCTTCAGGTCCTTCAGCTGGCCGCCACCGTTGGCATCGAGGGCGAGGGTGGCACGGGCCACGGCCGCGCCGCGCGTGTCCAGCGTGCCTTCCTCGGCGTAGCTGACGTACACCACATGGTTGCGGGCGAAATCCGGATGCAGGATGACGTCGCCGAACCCACCCTGGCCGCCGTAGGCGACCTTCGGCACACCGGTGATCTCATGTTTTTGGCCGCTGGCCAGGTCCAGGTGCTGCAGCTTGCCGCGCTTTTCGGTGACCAGCAGGCTGCCATCGGGCAGGAAGGTCATCGCCCACGGCTGGTCGAACCGGCTGACCTCGGTGGCGGTGAAGGGACGTTGGTCTGCGCTGGCCGCGGCGGTCGCCGGGGCCTTCTGGCCAGACGCATCAGGGCCGGCCGCGTTGCAGGCGGTGGTGGCGAGGATCGGCAGCAGGCCGAGGGCGAGCAGCAGGGGCGTGCGGGTCATGGGTATCTCCAGCGGAAGGGGATGCGGATGGCCAGGCTCTCCCTTGTATACCACCGGGGCGGTGACGGTCGTGGCCCGAAGGTCCTGCTCCCCCCTGTGCGGCATGGCGCGGATCGTCTAGGGTGTTGTCGCCCGGGCAAAGCATTGCCCGCCTGTCTGCCAAGGACCTGCAATGAACGCACCCCTCATCCATCGACCCTCGCCCGCCTTCATCGCCGCCTCGTGGGTGGCCCTGCTGCTGGGCGCGGTGGCCTACCT
>NZ_JBFTNR010000718.1:0-2115 GCF_056665995.1 Stenotrophomonas sp. 05L44_2 | reverse complement strand
GGTGATGGTGACCGGTGCCGGTGGCTCGATCGGGTCCGAGTTGTGCCGCCAGTGCGCGCGCCATGGTGCCGGTCGTATCGTGCTGCTGGAGATCAGTGAGCTGCTGCTGTTGACCATCGAGGGCGAGCTGCGCCGCAGCTTCCCCGATGTCGAGATCGAAGCGGTGCTCGGTGACTGTGGCGATCCCGCGGTGATCCGCCACGCGCTGTCGCTGCACCCGGTCGACACCGCCTTCCATGCGGCTGCCTACAAGCACGTGCCGGTGCTGGAGCGTCAGCTGCGTGAAGCCGTGCGCAACAACATCCTGGCTACCGAGAACGTGGCCCGCGCCTGCCTGGAAGCCCACGTCGAGCACTTTGTGTTCATCTCGACCGACAAGGCGGTGGACCCGGTCAATGCGCTGGGCGCCAGCAAGCGCTATGCGGAGATGATCTGCCAGAGTCTGGACCAGAAGTCCACGCACACCCGTTTCGTGACCGTGCGTTTCGGCAACGTGCTGGCGTCGGCCGGCAGCGTGGTGCCGCTGTTCCGCGAGCAGATCCTCAAGGGCGGCCCGGTCACGGTGACAGACCCGGAGGTCAGCCGCTATTTCATGACCATTCCCGAGGCGTGCCAGCTGATCCTGCAGGCGGCCGCGTCGGCGTCGCACGGCGCGATCTACACCCTGGACATGGGCGAGCCTGTGCCGATCCGGGTGTTGGCCGAGCAGATGATCCGGCTGGCGGGCAAGCAGCCCTACAAGGAAATTCCGATCATCTATACCGGCCTGCGCCAAGGCGAGAAGCTGCACGAGACGCTGTTCTATTCCGACGAGGACTACCGGCCGACCGCGCACCCGAAGATCCTCGAGGCCGGCGTCCGTTCGTTCTCGCGGGACATCGTGCTGGGCAACGTGCCGAAGCTGCGCGAGGCCATTGCCCGGTACGACATCGATACGATCCAGGAAATCCTGTTTGCGACCATGCCGGAATTCTCGCCAATCGAACAGGATGCTTACATTTCATCCGCTAAGGTTGTGCCCTTTCCGGCACGTGAGGCCAACAGGCACCAATGAGCAAGCGCATTCGCAAGGCGGTATTCCCGGTAGCGGGTCTGGGCACGCGTTTTCTTCCGGCGACCAAGACGGTGCCGAAGGAGATGCTGCCGATCATCGATCGGCCGCTGATCCAGTACGCCGTGGATGAGGCGATCGAAGCAGGCTGTGACACCCTGGTGTTCATCACCAACCGTTACAAGCACGCCGTCGCCGACTATTTCGACAAGGCCTACGAGCTGGAGCAGAAGCTCGAGCGCGCGGGCAAGCACGAGCAGCTCGAATTGATCCGCCATGTGCTGCCGGAAGGCGTGCGCGCGATCTTCGTCACCCAAGCCGAGGCTCTGGGCCTGGGCCATGCGGTGCTGTGCGCCAAGGCGGTCATCGGTGACGAGCCGTTCGCCGTGCTGCTGCCCGACGATCTGATCTGGAACCGCGGCGCGGGTGCGCTGAAGCAGATGGCCGACCTCAACGAGGCCAGTGGTGCCAGCGTCATCGCCGTGGAGGACGTGCCCCACGACAAGACGGCCAGTTACGGCATCGTCGCCACCGAGGCGTTCGACGGCCGCAAGGGGCGTATCTCGCAGATCGTGGAGAAGCCCAAGCCGGAAGACGCACCGAGTGACCTGGCAGTGGTGGGGCGCTATGTGCTGAGCCCGAAGATTTTCGAGCTGCTCGAGCAGACCCGCACCGGTGCCGGTGGCGAGATCCAGTTGACCGATGCGATCGCCGAACTGCTGAAGACCGACGAGGTCGATGCCTATCGTTTCGAGGGCACCCGTTTCGACTGCGGCACCCACCTGGGGCTGGTCGAGGCGACGATCCGCTTCGCGCTGGACAACCCGAAGCTGGCCGGCCCGGCGCGCGAGAAGCTGGCGGCGATGCTGGCGGAGTAAGGGTTTTTCGAGCGCTCCGGCAGCGCCTTCCTGCATAGCTGGGGGAGGCGCAGGCAGGCCRCTGCAGGACACGCCGTAAACCCCGCTCCGCGGTCCGGCCCAGCCGCTGACGGCTGTGCGTTCGGGCGCTTGCGAAGCAGTGCTTCGCAAGCAAAGCGCCCTCACCCATGGGGGCTCGATGGCGCC
>NZ_JBFTNR010000717.1:0-3338 GCF_056665995.1 Stenotrophomonas sp. 05L44_2 | reverse complement strand
GTCTATGACGCACTAGGTCGCACCACCTCTGTTACTCAGAACTCCGAGTTGGGTGACCTCACCACGTCACTCAGTTATCAACGAGACGCGTCAGGCGTGTTCACCCTTGCTCGCAATCCCAGGGGGGCCGAGATCCGGACCTGGTATCGCATGCTGGATCAGCCCTCCTTCGATAGTCCTACGCGGATCCTTCAACCGGAAGGAGGGCTGACAGTCATTGATCGCGACGCCTTCGCAAAGCCGCTGAGCATTCGCCGCGGCAGCGCAGATGGCAGCCTGGAGGTTACGCGAGCCTATTCCTATAACGCGGCCCAAGAGCTGTGTCGGACAGTAGAGCCTGAGACAGGAGCTACGCTCGTCGGTTACGACGGAGCTGGTAACGTTGCCTGGTCTGCGTCCGGCCTCGCGAGTAGTACCGGCTGCGAGCCAGACGGCAGCTCGGCGTCGGTAGCTCCGCGACGCGTCTCCAGATCGTACGATGCCCGAAATCGCCTGCTCGCCTTGTCGTTTCCGGACAGCAATGGTGACCAGATCTGGAGCTACACCGCCGACGGCAAGGTCGCCCAAGTCACCACGCGCAATGATGCTGGTAGTAGCCAGGTGGTGAATACCTACAGCTACAACAGGCGTCGCCTCGTTACCGGAGAATCGATCGAACAGACGGGAATGCCTGCACGGTCGGTTGGGTACGTCTACGACCCACACGCTTCCTTGGCCGGTGTTCATTATCCAAGCGGGCTTAGCGTTGAATACGCTCCCAATGCGCTGGGTCAGCCAACACGCGCGGGCGCCTTTGTATCCAGCGTCACGTACTTCCCTAATGGTGGCATGAGCCGGTTTGTGTACGGCAACGGGATAGTGCACACAATGCAACAGAACGGGAGACAGCTTCCAGCCAGTGTTACCGACGCAGGGGTTCTCAATAACACTTATGGCTACGATGCTGCAGGCAACGTAGCGCAGATCACCGATGGATTGAACGCAGCGCGCACTCGCTCGATGACGTATGACTCGCAGGATCGCCTGCTGTCCACCCATTCAACCGCCTTCGGTGGCAATGGGCAGCTTACTTATAGCTACGACGCCTTGGACAACATCCGTGCGGTCAGACTTGAAGGCCTTAAGGATCTTTCCTACTGGTATGACGGCAACAATCGCCTGACCAACATCATCAACAGTAGCGGCTCGACGGTAGTGGGGCTCGCCTTCGACGTGCAGGGCTGACTCTGGCACTATCGCATCCTTCTACGGAAATGACGGGGTGCTTCGTCGACAAGACAATGATCGCACCGCCAGTAGCGTGGAGTACGTCTACCTAAATGGAAGTCTGGTCGCGAAGGCCACAACATCGACGGCACCCGCGACCCCGGTGGTCAGTGCGCCTGCTCAGAGCTCCAGCGGCAACTACACGGTCTCCTGGTCAGAGGTGGCCCAAGCCAGCCGGTACGATCTGCAAGAGCAAGCGGGCGCCGGCGCGTGGTCCAACATCTATTCCGGGCCTGACAGGACGAGAGAAGTGACCGGCAGGGCTGGCGGGTCTTACGGCTACCGTGTGCGAGCCTGTCGCGCTACGGCCTGTGGCGGCTGGAGTGCCACTGCTATCACTTCGGTCCAGTCGCTCCCTTCAGCTGGGCCCTCCGTAAACGCGCCTGGGCTCTCAATAGACGGCAACTACAGCGTCTCGTGGCCAGCAGTGGCCGGCGCCCAGACTTATAGGTTGGAGGAGTCCACAACAGGAAGTGGATGGGCCGAAATCCAGAATGACGCCATCCTCTCTCGCTCCTTTGCCGGCAAGCCCAACGGCACATTTGCCTACCGCGCACGTGCCTGCAATGCCGCCGGCTGCGGTGAGTACGGTGCAACGGCGTCGGTGCAGGTGCTGCGCGTCCCAGAATCACCCGCTGGATTGAGTGCTCCCGCACTGTCTGCGAACGGTGCCTACACCGTCTCCTGGTCTTCAGTATCCGGCTCGAGCGTCTACCACTTGGAAGAAAGCAGCGGTGGCTCCGCCTGGATCGTGGCAGCAACAGGCGCAGCGACAGCGAAAGAATTCTCACAGAAGCCAGACGGAAGCTACGCCTACCGCGTGTCCGCTTGCAACAGCAGCGGGTGCGGGCCGAGTACTGGCCCCGCGACTGTGCGGGTCGTTCGTGCTCCGACAGGCAGCTCCAATCTGTCCGGCCCGACTCTATCCAATGATGGAAGTGTCGCTCTGAACTGGTCGCCGGTTCCCCTTGCGACGACATACCGGCTCTTCGAAAGCGTATCCGGCGGTGGGTGGAATGCCATCCTCAATAGCGGCAGCACCAGCGCGACATTGACTGGGCGCGCAAATGGAAGCCTCAGCTACAGCATTGCAGCTTGCAACGATGGGGGCTGCGGGCCGCAGGGGCCGGCGTTGAACGTGGTAGTGATGCGACCACCGTCAGAGCCGGCGCTATTCGGTCCGGGTAGTTCCGGCACCGGCAGTTACACGGTCAGTTGGAACGCGGTTGATCGAGCCAATAGCTATGTAGTTGAAGAGAGCGCGAATGGCGGAGGATGGACGGCGGTCTATAGCGGCGGAAGTACTTCTGCGGTGATCTCCGGTCGCGGCGATGGTACCTATGCGTACCGGGTCGCCGCATGCAATCAAGGGGGATGCAGCGGCTACAGTGGCTCAGTTGCGGTGGCAGTGAATGTTCCGCCTGTAACACCAACCGGACTCACCGCGCGCTTCGTGGTTACCAATGCATTCCCGCCGTGGCAGGTGCGTTACTTCGTCAGCTGGAATGCAGTGGCCGGGGCTGCCTGGTACGAAGTCACAGGAAGGGGGGCCTATTCGGGGCCTGCAACGTCGGTGCAGATCGACTACACGGGCGTTCCTGCAGGCGCTACGTTCCAAGTGAGAGCATGCAAGCCCATAGGGTGCTCGGCCTGGGCCCCCGCCGTTTCCGCAACTGGAGGGTAGTGCGAATGAATCGAGCCAGCATAGCTACCCGCCACATGATCTCGTTGATGCTGATGTGCGGGGCGCTCAGTCCTGAAGTGTATGCACAGGCGACAGTCACATACGTGCATACCGATGCCTTGGGGACCCCGGTGGCAGAGTCGGACGCATCCGGAAATCTGATAGCTGAATCATTCTATGACCCATATGGATCCATGCTCGTTGCAGGTAGCGATGATCAGCCAGGCTTCACCGGCCAAGTGTCGGATGCCCAGACGGGACTTAACTACATGCAGCAGCGCTACTATGATCCGACAATCGGACGCTTTCTATCGGTCGACCCGGTGGCTGCTCGACCACGCGGGGACAATTTCAATCGCTACTGGTACGCCAACAGCAATCCCTACAC
>NZ_JBFTNR010000716.1:0-2123 GCF_056665995.1 Stenotrophomonas sp. 05L44_2 | reverse complement strand
AGGTTGTTGTAGCCGCCACTGCTCTTGCGGAATGCAGACGTGTAGGTGGTGCCACCATCCTCACTGAAAGGGCTGAACGCATCGAAGGTGGTGTGGTCGTAGCGCAGGCCGCCGATCAGCAGCAGCCGGTCCCAGGCGTAATGCGCCGACACGTAGGCGTTGGCAATGTCTTCCACGTACTTGTAATCGCTGGTGAAGTCGGCATTCGGGTACGCCGCATCGTTGTTGCCCAGCTTCGGGTAGAGCTCGTCATGCCACTTGCGGTTGTCGATCAACGGGAAACCGGGAACGCTGCCAAGCAGGGTCGAACCCGGGTACAGATAGTCATTCAAGGTCGCGCTGGTCTTGTAGTAATCGAAATCGATGTCCTGCCAGATCTTCAGGTGGCGATACTCGGCACCGGCAGCCAGACCGAAACCGCGTGCATCGGCATCGAYGTTGTAGCTGAAGTCGGCGCGCAGGTTGTCGATGCTTTCCTTGGCGTCGCGCGGCGAGATATAGGCCTGCGCCGGATTGAGCTTGAACGCCGAGCTGGTCAGCAGGCTGGAATCGGAAACACCCACGGCGTTCGGAAAACCATGGCTGTCGTTGGCATAGTCAACGAACAGGTTGCTCGGGTAGGCGCGCACGCCCCAGTAGACCTGGTTGTTGTGGAAGGTCTCTTCGGTGTGGCCGGCACGCAGGGTCAGCCGCGAGAGGTCACCGATATCCCAGTTGAAACTGGCGATCGCGCCGCGGTTACTGCGGTCCCAGCGGTCGTGGCGGTTCTTGATGTAGATGCTGTTGATCTGGGTGGTGCCGCCGTCCTCGCTCTGGTTGCGTATCGGGAACTTGGCGTTGCCATACAGATCGGTCTTGTTCATCGTCGAGTTCTCGTAGAACCGGTACGAGTACAGCAGCAGCGAGGCATAGAACGGGTCGTCCGATGGCTTCCATTCCAGCTTGGCCGAGCCACCGAAGTTGGTGATGTAGTTGGTGTAGGTGCCGGTGCTGAAGTTGCCCGGCGCACGCAGGCCGTTCCAGCCTTTCGCCTCGTCGGGGCCGGTGGTTCCATCGGTGAGGTACTTGCCGGCATCGTTGTAGTAGTAGTTCGATTCCACCCAGCGCTTGACGCTGTTGCGCGAGCGCTGTTCGTAGCGCGCGACCGCGACGATGCCGAACTGATCGTCGCCGCCGAACTGATTGGAGAACACCGCTTTGGCGCTCTTGCCGAAGTGGCCCAAGGTCTTGTGGTCGCCCCCCGCGCTGCGCCCCACATTGGTCTCGGCCGTGGAATGGATGCCGGCCACGTCGGCGAACACGTACTTGCCGGAGCGGTCAAAGGCGCTGCGGCTGATGATGTCGATCACACCACCGATGGCATCCGGTGCCTGCTCGGCGCTGAAGCTCTTGTAGATGTCGGTGCGGGTGCCGATGTCGCTGGGAATCAGCTGCAGGTTGTTCATGCGCTCGCCGGAGCCACTGCCGCCCACGCTTGCGATCGCGATGCCGTCGATGGTCGTGTAGTTGAGATTGGCCTGCACGCCGCGCACGGTCACGTAACGCGGTTCGCCCGCATCTTCCACCGCACTCAGGCCGGGCGCGGCCATCAGGCTCTCGGCCAGCGTCTCATCGCCATAGCTGTCCATCTCGTCGTAGATCACCGAATCCTTGATCACCGGCGAGGTCTTCTTCTGGTCGATGACCTCATGGGCGGCGATCACCTTGACCGTGCCCAGGGTCGGGGCCACCACCGCTTCCGGTGGGCGCGATGCCGGTGCGGCCTGCCGGCTTTCCCGCGAGACCGGTGCCGCGTCGATGGCGATCACGTTGCCGTCCACCACCGTGTAGCGCAGGCCGGTGCCGGCCAGAAGCGTGTCCAGCGCCTGCTTGACGGTGGCTCCTCGCGGTACCGCGCCCGCCATGGGTGCAGCGCCCGCGCCGGCATACAGGAACTGCACGCCCGAACTGCGTGACAGCTGCTCCAGCGCCTGGCTCAGCGGCTGCGCGGCGATCGCTGCGGTGACCCGGGTCTCAAGCCCATTGGCCGACGCCGCCTGTGCATGCGCACCCAGACAGGGAGACAAGGCCAGTACCACCGACAGATAGAGCTTCTTGCGCATCACGGTTCCTTGGAGGAGAGA
>NZ_JBFTNR010000715.1:0-2132 GCF_056665995.1 Stenotrophomonas sp. 05L44_2 | reverse complement strand
CACCGCCCCCGTGGCCCTGATCACCGGCAGCGCACGCCGGATCGGCGCCGCCATCGCCCGCCAGTTCCACGCCTGTGGCTGGTCGGTGGTGCTGCACGCCCATACCTCCAGCGCCGAACTGCAGCAGGCCGCCTTCAACCTGGACAACGAGCGCCCCGGCAGCGTGCTGGCGTTGCAGGCCGACCTGCGCGACGCCGATGCCCTGGCCGATCTGGTCGAGCAGGCGGTCACCCACTTCGGCCGCCTGGATGCGCTGGTCAACAACGCCTCCAACTTCTTCCCCACCCCGCTCGGCCAGGTCACCGCCGAGGCGATGGACGAGCTGTACGCGGTCAATGCGCGGGCGCCGCTGCTGCTGGCCCAGGCCGCCGCGCCTTACCTGCGCCGCCAGCACGGCTGCATCGTCAACCTGACCGACCTGCACGGCACCGACCCGATGCGCGACCACATCGCTTACACGATGGCGAAGGCCGCGCTGGAAATGGCCACCCGCTCGCTGGCGCTGGAACTGGCGCCGAAGGTGCGGGTGAACGCGGTGGCACCCGGTGCGATCCTGTGGCCGGAACAGGGCAAGGACGATTTCGCCCGCGAGGCGCTGCTGGCGCGCACGCCGCTGGCGCGGATCGGCACGGTCGAGGAAATCGCCGAAGCGGTTTACTGGCTGGCGGCCGAGGCCAGCTTCGTCACCGGCCACACGTTGCGCGTGGATGGTGGGCGTACGGTCAGCTGAAATGTTGCCGGCCAGCGGCCGGCACTACCGGTAGCGCCGGGCCATGCCTGGCGAGCGCAGCGGCAACAACAACCCGTCATTCGAGGTCCACGACCTCGAACGCTTCGCCAAACTGCTTGTGCGCCCGCCACAGCGTGGCCAGGTCCAGGCCGCTGACCGGATCGACGAAGCCCGGGGCGATGTCAGCCAGCGGCTTCAGCACGAAGGCATGCTTCAGTTCCGGGCGCGGAATGCGCAGATGGCCGGGGCCCTCCACCACCAGGTCGCCATAGAACACCACATCGACGTCCAGGGTCCGGTCGGAGAAGCGCGGGCCGCTGCGGTCACGACCATGCGCATCTTCCAGCGCATGCAGCCAGTCATCCAGTTCCTGCAGCGGCAGGTCGGTCTCGAGGGCAACGCCGTTGTTGAGGAAGGCCGGACCGTCGAAACCGACGGCAGCGGTGCGGTAGGCGGCAGACACCTGCAGCGCGCCAAAGCGCTCGCGCAGGGCCGCCACCGCAGCGTGGAGGTAGCGGCGGGGATGGACGTTGCTGCCCAGGCTCAGGAGCACGGTGGTCATGCGGTTCCGGTGACGGCAATCAGGTGGAGCGCGGGCATGCCATCGTCACAACGGCCTGCCTACAATCCGGGACGCATATGATAGGGCACCGACATGACCTATTGCGTTGGAATCGAGGTGGACGAGGGCCTGGTCTTCGCCGCCGACACCCGCACCAATGCCGCGCTGGACGATGTCCGCGTGCACCGCAAACTGCACGTGTTCGAATATCCCGGCCAGGCCGCCTATGTGGTGATGGCCGCTGGCAACCTGGCCACGACCCAGTTGCTGGTGTCGCGGCTGAAGCGCGATGCCGAGGAGCGGCGCACGCCGAACCTGCGCGACATGGCCCATCTGTTCGAGGCTGCGGCCTACGTCGGCTCCCTGCTGGTGGACAGTCAGGTACAGAGCCAGCACACCGAGCATGGCCACGACGGGGTGAACACCCAGGCGACGCTGATCTTCGGTGGACAGATTGCCGGTGAACAGCCCGGCCTGTACATGGTCTATCCGCTGGGCAACGCCATTGCCGCCTCGCCGGAGACGCCCTATCTGCAGATCGGTGAGTCCAAGTACGGCAAGCCGATCCTGGACCGCATCCTGACCCCGTCCACGCGCCTGGAAGATGCCGCACGCACGGCGATCGTCTCGCTGGATTCGACCATCCGTTCCAACCTGTCGGTGGGCCTGCCGGTCGACTTGGCGCTGCTGCGCGCCGGCGAACTGCGGATCAGCCAGCAGCTGCGGCTGGGCGCCGATTCGCCGCTGTATGCCGACATCCACCAGAACTGGTCGCGACGGCTGGAACAGGCGGTGGAAAGCCTGCCGCGGTTCCCGTGGGAACCCCAGGACCGGTAGTGC
>NZ_JBFTNR010000714.1:0-2133 GCF_056665995.1 Stenotrophomonas sp. 05L44_2 | reverse complement strand
GGGCGGGGTCGATCACGTAGATGGTTTCACCCATCGTGATGGCCTGGTTCGGGCAGGCCGGCTCGCATACGTCGCAGTTGACGCAGAGCTCATTGATTTTCAGCGACATGGCGATACTCCACGCCCGCGCCTTGGGACAAGGACCGGCCTGCGCGGGCGCGCGGGCCGGTCAGGTCATCAGCGGCGCCCATCGCAGGGCGCCGCCCGGGCCGTGYCGAAGCACGACCGCCTCGGCTCGGTCTTACTTGGCTTCGACGAAAATGTACTCGGCACCGGTCGGCTGGACCACGGCCTGCACGCGGGCGTTGTCGGCGGACTGGCCGATGAAGACGACGCGCACGCCCTTCATCGAATCCGGCGAGACATCCTTGAACACGGTCTGGATCATGTCAGCCATCTTGCCCGAGGCCGACGAACCGAAGGCCAGCATGTTGCCCGGCTGCACGCCACGGGCCACGGCCTGGGTCGCGCTTTCGGTCTGGCGCTCGTACTTGGCCTGGAAGTCCGGATCCGATTCCGGCGACAGGTAGTACAGGAACGGGCTGTTGGTGATGTTGCCCATGTTCTGGATGGCCACTTCCTGCAGGTACTTCTTCCAGCCTGCGTCGTCTTCCTTGGCCGGCGCGACCAGCGCCTGCTTGGCTTCGTCGACCGGAGCGGCTTCTTCCTTCTTGCAGGCGGTGAAAGCCAGGGCAAACGAAGCGATCAGCATCGCGCGCATGGTGTTGTTCATGGGTTTCCTCCCGGAATGTTGCGTGTTGGTGTGCGTAATGGAATGCGTGGTGCTACAGGATCTACTGCTGGCCAGGGCTTACGACTGGGCCGACTTCGCTTCGCGGACCTTGCGCAGCGCCTCGAGCACGGCGGCCGGCACGAAGCCGGACACATCGCCACCCAGGCGTGCGATCTCGCGGACCAGCGAGGACGAGATGAAGCTGTGCTGCTCGGCGGGGGTGAGGAACAGGGTCTCGACCTCCGGAATCAGGTGGCGGTTCATGCTCGCCATCTGGAATTCGTACTCGAAGTCGGACACCGCGCGCAGCCCGCGCAGCAGCACACCGCCCTGCACCGAACRCACAAAATGGGCCAGCAGCGTATCGAAGCCGATGACCTCGACGTTGCTGTGGTGGCCCAGGGCGCCACGCGCCAGCTGCACGCGCTGTTCCAGCGGCAGGGCCGGTCCCTTCGAGGGGCTCTGCGCCACGCCCACCACGACCTTTTCAAACAGCGGCGCGGCCCGGCTCACCAGGTCGATATGACCATTGGTGATGGGGTCGAACGTGCCGGGATAGACGGCGATGCGGCGGTTGGCCACGGTCATGGGCGGTAGCAGATGTTCAGATGAGGTCAAAGTGTAGCAGCGGCGCGGCGGTACAGGGCAAAGCGCACCTCGCGGGTGCCGCCATCGCGGTGCAGCAGCCATTCCGGGGGCAGCACCGGCACGTGGCTGGCCGGCGATTCCAGGTACAGCCAGGCGTCGGCGGCCAGGTGCCGCGGCAGCTGGGCCAGCACGTCCTGCCACAGGCCATCGGCGAACGGCGGGTCGATGAACACCAGATCCGCCTGCTGTGCCGGCGCGGCCTGCAGCCAGCGCAGCGCATCGGCCTGGGCGACCGTCACGACGTCACCCGCCTGCAGTCTGGCCACGGCCGCCGACAGGTTGCGCGCCAGCTGCGGGTCGCGCTCGACCAGGGTGGCATGCGCGCCCCCCCGCGAGACCGCCTCCAGCCCCAGCGCGCCGCTGCCGGCGAACAGGTCCAGCACGCGCGCCCCGCCCAGCTTGGGCATCAACCAGTTGAACAGGGTCTCACGCACGCGGTCGCTGCTGGGCCGCAGGCCCGGCAGGGTCGGAACCGGCAGTCGGGTATTGCGCCAGCGCCCACCGATGATGCGCACCTGGCCTTCGTTGCCACCGCGGCCGCTCACAGGCGCCCCTGGCGAGGTTCATTCGAGAATTTCAGCATGAGCGGGATTGTAGTTCGGCCGGGCTGCGCCCGGCACCCGCAGAGGCCGAAGCAACGTCAAAAGCTGGTTTCCTGTGGGTTGGCGGGGTGGGTCCGGTTGAGGGGGACGCTGCAAGTACGTCCCTGTAAGCTCGGTCGCCGCATCCATGCGGCTCACGCCCCCTCAACC
>NZ_JBFTNR010000713.1:0-2133 GCF_056665995.1 Stenotrophomonas sp. 05L44_2 | reverse complement strand
ATCATCGAGGCGACGGTTCACCGGGCGCGCCCGGTGATCCTGACCTCCCTGGCAGCGGTGCTGGCCTTCATTCCGCTGACCCATTCGGTGTTCTGGGGAACGCTTGCCTACACGTTGATCGGCGGCACCATCGCCGGCACCGTGATGACGCTGGTCTTCCTCCCGGCGATGTATGCCATCTGGTTCAAGGTCCGAGCGGACAAGACCCGCGTTGCCTGAAAGTGGCTTGGATCTCTTTTACATGGGAAGTGAGTCATGAACATTGCCGACAAAGATCGCATCGTAGTGACCGGAATGGGTGTGGTGAGCCCGCTGGGCTGCGGCGTGGAAACGGTGTGGTCGCGCCTGCTGGCGGGACGTTCCGGAATTGGCCCGCTGGGCGATGCGCTTTCCGCCGGAACGGGCTGCGACGTAGGCGGCCGCGTGCCCGACCGGGTGCAGGATCCTGAGGCGGGCTTCGACTCCAGCGACATCATCGCGCCGAAAGATCTGAAGAAGATGGACCGGTTTGTCGAGTTTGCGCTGGTAGCCGCCCACGAAGCGCTTGCGCAGGCCGGGTGGCGTGAGGCTGATGAGCGTGGCCTGCTGCGAACGGCGACCGTGATTGCGACGGGGATCGGTRGCTTTGGATCCATCGTCAATGCGGTGCACACCACCGAAAGCCGTGGGCCTGGCCGGTTGTCGCCTTTCACTGCGCCTACCTTCCTGGCCAATATGGCGGCAGGGCAGGCGTCGATCCGGTACGGGTTCAAGGGGCCGCAGAGCGCACCCGTCACGGCATGCGCGGCGGGCGTCCAAGCCATTGGTGATGCGGCGCGCCTCATCCGGTCCGGCGATGCGGACATTGCACTGTGTGGTGGCGCGGAAGCTGCGATGCATCGGGTCAGCCTGGGCGGCTTTGCGGCGGCCAAGGCACTGAGCACGTCGTTCAACGACACGCCACAGGCAGCGTCCCGGCCGTTTGATGAGCAGCGGGACGGCTTCGTCATGTCCGAAGGGGCAGGGCTGCTGGTGATCGAGCGGCTGGATCATGCGCTGGCGCGTGGCGCCACCCCGCTGGCCGAGCTGGTCGGCTACGGCACCACCTCCGATGCGTATCATCTGACTGCGGGCCCCGACGACGGCAGTGGTGCGCGCAGGGCGATGGAGATCGCGCTGGCGCAGGCGGGCATTGCCGCCGGGCAGGTCGACCACATCAACGCGCACGCAACCTCGACCCAGGTGGGGGATCGGGCAGAGCTTGCGGCCATGCGTGCCCTGTTCGGTGCCCGCCCAGATCTTCTGATCTCTGCCACCAAGTCCAGCACCGGGCACCTGCTCGGGGCAGCTGGCGGCATCGAAGCCATCTTTACCGTGCTTGCTTTGCGCGATCAGGTCGCACCAGCGACACTCAACCTCGGCCGCCCCGATCCGTTGGCCGAAGGGCTTTCGATCGTCGCCGGCGTGCCGCGCAAGGCTGGCATCGAGTTCGCGTTGACCAATGGATTTGGTTTTGGCGGCGTCAATGCCAGTGCACTGTTCAGGCGCATGTGAGCGTGGCTGCCTCCAGCGGCTTCCCAAGCAAAACCGCCCTGCGCTGGGAAGGTGCACGGGCGTTGAGCCGGCGCTGGATGCTGGATGCCGCCGGCACTGTGTTTGCTGAAGAAGGGTTCGAGAACGCGACGATGAAGCGTATTGCCGAGGTCTGTGGCGTCACCAAGGCCACGATCTATGCGCACTATCGTGACAAGGCGCGGCTCTACAAGGCGGTCATGGACGGCCATCTGGCATCGATACCGGATGCCCGGCTCGACCCGCACGGAGCAATGGATCTTGGTGATGTGCTGATGCGCATCAGTGGCGGCATCGAACGGTTGGCAGCGGACCCGCCATGCCAGGCCTTCTGCCGGACGCTGTCGCGTTCTGATCATGCACGTGATGTCTACATGGAACACTGGAGCACGAAACTGGAACCGTATCTGGACCTTGCGACACGAGCGATGGCGAGCGCCCCGGTCCGCTCGAGCCACCCGGGTGACAGTGAGAAGTTCCTCAGGCTCATCCTCACAGAACATGGCCTGCCTCATGGGGCGATGCCCGTGTCCGGGAGTGAAGCAACCGTGGGGCTCTTCATGCGCGCCTATGGGATGACGC
>NZ_JBFTNR010000712.1:0-2134 GCF_056665995.1 Stenotrophomonas sp. 05L44_2 | reverse complement strand
GTTTGCTAACGTGGCGGCGCCTTCGACCCGGGAGTTTCCATGTTCCGCCAGACCTTGGCCGTACTTGCAGTGCTGATCGCCGGCACCCTGCCCATTGCCGCGCAGGCGCAACCGGCGCAACCGCCGATCTTCGGTGCGTACTATCCCGGCGGTTCCGCCGAGCGCTATCCGGTATCGAGCATCCCGGCCGAACGACTCACCCATCTGTTCTATGCGTTTTCCACCATCGAGGACGGACGTTGTGCGATCGGTGCCGAGGCACCAGCCAACTTCGCCGCATTGGCCGAGCTCAAGCGCAGGCATCCGCATCTGCGCACGTTGATTTCGATCGGAGGCTGGGGCGCGGGCGGATTCTCCGATGCGGCGCTGACCGAGACCAGCCGCAGGCGCCTGGTCGATTCGTGCATGGCGTTGTTCTTCGAGCGCCATGCCGGCAGTTTCGATGGCGTGGACATCGACTGGGAGTTCCCCGTCAGCGGTGGCCCGAAGGAACTGGCGCACCGCCCGCAGGACCGTGCCAACCTGACCAAGCTTGCGCAGGCCTTCCGGCTGGCGCTGGATGCCCGCGGCAGAAAGGCGGGGCAGCCGATGCTGCTGACCGCCGCGCTGGCCGCTGGCCGACTGCAGACCGATGGACCATACGACCCTGCCGCCAGCTACGATCTGCCCGCGTTGGCCAAGGTGTTCGATTTCATCAACCTGATGAGCTACGACATGGGCACCGGCTTCTCATCGGTATCGACCTTCAATGCCCCCCTGCATGAAGTGCCAGCCGACCCGCTGGCGCCGGAGCTGCGGCGCTGGAACAACGTGGCCGGTGCCGTGCAGTACTACCGCGAGCATGGCGTGCCGGCGGCCAAGCTGGTGCTGGGCGTGCCGTTCTACGGGCGCGGCTTCAAGGTCACCGGCGAGTCGGCGGACGGCCTGTACCAGGCCTACAGCGCGCCGGCCGACGCCGGTGACTGGCGGGTGATCAAGGCGCGCTATCTCGACCAGCCGGGTTGGACGAAGCATTGGCAGCCGCAGGCGCAGAGCCCGTGGCTGTACAACCCGGCGCAGAAGATCTTCATCAGCTACGAGGATCCGCGCTCCATCGGCCTGCGTGCGCAGTTCGCGCGCGAGCAGGGCCTGGCCGGTGTCTTCATGTGGGAACTGACCGGTGACGATGAGCAGGCCAGCCTGCTCAACGCCATGCTTGCTCCGTGGCAGAAGGCCCGCGTCGGCGACTGACCGGTTCGACATCTCCGGACCGGGGCTGGTACGGCGGTGATGGGCAAACGCTGTGGCCTGAAACCGCACATCGGCGCCATGCACGCAGCGCTAAGCTGCGTGCATGATCATCATCGACCGCCTGGACCATCTGGTGCTTACCGTTGCCGACATCGAGCGCAGCTGCGACTTCTACCAGCGCGTGCTGGGCATGGACGTCGTGCGCTTCGGGGCCGGCCGCGTCGCCCTGCAGTTCGGCCAGCAGAAGATCAACCTGCACCCGGCCAGCGCGCCGCTGCAGCCCCACGCGCTGCTGCCGACCCGTGGCAGCGCCGATCTGTGCCTGATCACCCCGCTGGGCGTACAGGCGGTGCTGGCCCACCTGCAGGCCCAGCAGGTGACGATTGAAGAAGGACCGGTGCCGCGTACCGGAGCACTTGGGCCGATCGAGTCGGTGTACTTCCGTGATCCGGATGGGAACCTGATCGAAGTGGCCCGCTACGTGGAAGCCATGTAAACCCGCGTGCTGCGAGCGGGCTTGGTCAGTTCGCCCACACGCTGTTGGGGTCACCGTTGCGGGCGCGCCGCTGGCTCGCATACGCCAAGCGGGCAAAGCCAAACGCCATCGCCAGTGCCATCGCATCGATCCAGAACAACGGCCAGTGGCCGCGTGCGGCGGCCAGCCACAGCCAGTCACCGTTGAGGGCGCCGTGCGCCAGCGGCACCAGCGCGGTGCTGATCGCCGCAGCCCACAGCAGTTCGCGCGCCGCCTGTGCCGGGCGGCGCAGGGCTGCCCACAGCGCACACGCCGCCCAGGTCACGAAGCAGGCCCAGCGGATGCCGTGGTCGACCTGGGCAGGCGCTACCCGCTCCAGCACCAGCGCGGCCACGAAGGCCACCGAGATCGCCACACACAGGCCGATGC
>NZ_JBFTNR010000711.1:0-2142 GCF_056665995.1 Stenotrophomonas sp. 05L44_2 | reverse complement strand
GCGGGGGCGTGAGCGCCATGGATGGCGCGACCGAGCTTACATGGACGTACTTGCAGCGTCCCCCGCAAGCTGACCCACCCCGCCATCCCACGGAATGCCCGCCGTTGCTGTTGAGGTTGCCGGCCAGCGGCCGGCACTACCGCCTCTGCGGGTGCAGGGCGCAGCCCTGCCGGAACTCGTCCCTCAGCAAGCCTCAGCCACCGGCGCGCGTGCCCGCCCCAGCCATGCCAGCAGCAGCGCCGACGCTGCCAGCAGGCCACCGGCCACCGGAATCGCCGCGTACCCCAGCCCCAGGCTGATCACCGCACCACCCAGCGCCGCGCCCAGTGCATTGCCGAGGTTGAAAGCACCGACGTTGATCGACGACGCCAGACCCGGCGCCTCGCTGGCCGCCTGCATCACCCGGATCTGCAACGGCGGCACGATCGCGAAGGTCGCCGCACCGAACAGCAGTACACCCAGCGCTGCAGTCGCGTGGCTCATGAAAGCCAGCGGCAGCACGAACATCAGCACCGCAAGTACCGCCAGCAGGATCCGGGTGGCGCCGTCCAGCGACCAGTCGGCCATGCGGCCGCCAATACCGTTGCCGAAGGTAAAGCCGATGCCGATCAATGCCAGCGACAGCGCGATGAAGGCATTCGACGCACCGGTCAGTTCAGTCAGCACCGGCGCCACGTAGGTGTAGAGGGTGAACATCGCACCTGCACCCAGCACCGTAGTGGCCATCGCCAGCAGCACCTGCGGCTGCATGATCGATTTCAGTTCACGCCGGACATCCGGGCGCGCGCCCGCGGCCGACGGCGGCAGTGCCATGGCCAACGCGCTGATCGCAACCACACCGAGTACGGCGGTGCCGGCAAAGGCCAGGCGCCAGCCCAGCTGCTGGCCGACCCAGGTCGCCAGCGGCACGCCACCGATGTTGGCGATGGTCAGGCCCATGAACATCGTCGCCACCGCCGCGGCCTGCTTCTCCTTCGGCACCAGGCTGGCGGCGACCACCGCGCCGATGCCGAAGAACGCACCGTGATTGAGGCTGGTCACCAGCCGTGACAGCAGCAGCAGGCCGTAGTTCGGGGCCAGCGCCGACAGCAGGTTGCCGATGACGAAGATCGACATCAGCAGCATCAGCGCGGTGCGCTTGCCGAAGCGTCCCATCAGCAGGGTCATCACCGGTGCGCCCAGCATCACGCCCACCGCATAGGCGGTGATCAGCATGCCGGCGGTGGGGATGCTGACCCCCACGCCGTTGGCGATGACCGGCAGCAGGCCCATCGGCGTGAACTCGGTGGTGCCAATGGCGAAGGCGCCGACGGCGAGGGCCAGCAATGCGGCTCTGGAATTCATGGGGATTGCCTGCGTGGGGGCAGGCCCTGTGGAAAATGAGCGCGTAGCCTGCGCGCTTTGCCGGCCGGGAGTAAGCCACTACGCGGGAAAACAGTGTTGATCCCGATTCACAAGTGGAAGGTGCAAGCCGGCATTGCGGGAAGAAGCCCCGCCGCGCATCGCCCGGCGCTACCGGAACGGGCCCACGCTTGGGTAGCGCCGGGCCATGCCCGGCGAGCGCAGCGGCGACTGAAACGCAGAACCCCCGGCCGGGCCGGGGGTTCTGTCTCGCTTGCTTACCAGTCGCCGGCGCCCGGCACGTGGTGTTCGCGTGCGCGGCGGCGCATCAGCAGGTTCAGCCACTCCACCAGCACCGAGAAGCCCATCGCGGCGTAGATGTAGGGCTTGGGCACGTGCACGTCCAGGCCGTCCAGGATCAGCACCGCGCCGATCAGCAGGATGAAGGCCAGGGCCAGCATCTTCACGGTCGGGTTGGCATCGATGAAGCGGCCCAGCGGATTGGCCGCCAGCAGCATCACCGCCACCGACAACAGGATCGCCGCCACCATCACCGGCACGTGGTCGGCGATGCCGACAGCGGTGATCACCGAGTCCAGCGAGAACACGATGTCGATGACCGCGATCTGCGCGATCACGTAGCCGAACACGGCCGAGGTCTTGGTGGTGGTCGGGTCCTCGTCCTCGCCACCGGTGATCATCTCCTTGATCTCCATCCAGCCCTTGATGATCAGGAACAGGCCACCGACGATCAGCACCAGGTCGCGGATGGAGATGCCCATGCCGGCCACGGTGAACAGG
>NZ_JBFTNR010000710.1:0-4038 GCF_056665995.1 Stenotrophomonas sp. 05L44_2 | reverse complement strand
GACCAGGTCGCCGGCAAACAGACTGATCCGCGCATCCGGCGCGGCCTTCTGTGCGGCCCGCACCACGCGGCTTACATGGCTGACGTTCTTGTTCTGGGTATCGCCGAAATACAGCAGGGTCAGCGGCTGGTCGGCAGCGGCCATCGTACGCAGCTGGTTCCACGCGCTCCAGCTGCCATTGCCCTGTACGCGGTAGACATACAGGGTGTCCGGCTGCAAACCGTCGATGTCGGCGCGATGATGATGCGACAGGCCGTTCTCGGTCTGCAGCACCTGGGTCTTCGCGCGCACCTGGACGATGCCCTCGATGGCCGGCGAATCGTCGGCCCGTGCGATTTCCAGCAGCGGCGACTGCACGCTGCCATCGGTGCGCCAGGCCACTGCGAAGCCGTGGCTGGGGTCGACCGATGGAGAGGCAACGATGCGGTCCGGCACCGGTGTGGCCGCGTAGTAGCGGCTGCCCGACGGCACCCGCGTATTGGGCTCGGCCGCAGCCATCGCCATCGATGGCAATGCGAGCAGCAGCCCGATCGCAAGCAAGCGCACCAAACGCGCGCTCACGAGCCACACTCCAGCGGCAGGGCCAACTGCTTGGCGATGCTCTCCCAGTCGAAGGCCACCACRCCCTGGTCATCGTGCACCGCATACAGGGCACCGTGCGGGAACCKYGGCGTCGGCTGCTGCATCATCCAGATGCCATCGGTGTTGGCCACGGTATTGCCCTGGAACGCACCCACCGGCTTCAGCGTATGGCGGTCGAACAGATGGAACACGCTGCGCTGCTTGCCCTGCTCGGTGGTGATCCACCAGCCGTCCTTGCCGCAGGTGCGCAGCATCACGCCTTCGGCCTGCGCCTTGAACACGTCGCGGCCGAAGGTGGTGCCGGTGAAGCGCCCCGCCAGGGTGTAGACCTTGAATTCGCTGGCGTAGCTTTCGTCCTCTTCGGCGATCAGCAGGCGATCATTGGCCGGATCCCCCCAGATCGATTCGACCACGCGCAACGCACCGGCTTCGCTGGTATCACCGATGCTGGCCGACAGTGTTGCCTGCACCTTCGTGCCATCGCGGGACACGTGGTACTGGCGCACGCGCTTGTCCAGCTCAGCCAGCGGCGGCAGGATGTCCTTGCCCTGTGCGTCCTCGCCGTTGTCCCAGGAGTCGGTGACGTAGACGCTGTAGCCATCGGCACGGCGGTCCACCCACAGGCCGTAGGGCTTGCGCAGGTCGTCGGCACCGAAGGTGGCCAACGGAGTGAAGTCCGGCAGCGAAAGCACCTGCACACGGTGGTTGTCGCGCTCGACGATCCACAGCAGGTCATCGATCACCGCGATGCCGTTGGGACGATCGAACTGGCCCAGGCCGGTGCCGGTGCTGCCGACGTCGCGCAGGTGCTGGCCGTTGCTGCCATCGTAGACCACCAGCTTGTCGGTGGCCTTGGCCGTGGCGATCAGCCAGGTCTTGCCATCCGGGGCCTGCCAGGACGCGGGCGAATCGATGTTGTCGGCCGGGGTCATCGGGGTCAGGAAAGCCTCGGCGATGGTCGCCACGTTGCGCTTGACCGGTGCCACAGCGCCGGTCGCTGCAGCCGCTGCCGGCGCCTTGTCCGCGGCCGGCGTGCAGCCGGCG
Source organism: Stenotrophomonas sp. 05L44_2 (assembly GCF_056665995.1). Lineage (NCBI taxonomy): Bacteria > Pseudomonadati > Pseudomonadota > Gammaproteobacteria > Lysobacterales > Lysobacteraceae > Stenotrophomonas > Stenotrophomonas sp. 05L44_2. The sequence continues at coordinate 2,412 of NZ_JBFTNR010000710.1, read as the reverse complement.
GCAAGAACGGCTGCCAGCGAGGCCGCCATCAGGGTCATGCAACGCGCCATCACAGCGCCACCTTCAGGCCCACGGCGTAGGTGCGGCCATACTCTTCCATCTGCAGGGTGCGCGAGCGCGTGCCCTGGTACAGCTCCAACGGCTTGTCCAGCAGGTTCTGCGCTTCAAAGTACACGCTCACGTTCGCGTTGAACTTGTRGTCCAGCGAGAAGTCGAGCTGGGTGTTGGGCGCCACGTAGATGTCGAACGCACGGCCCTTGCCGATGCTGTCCAGGTACTCGCTGCGGTACACCGCCGCCAGACGGGGTGGCTTTGCGGCCATTGATCGGCTGGGTCACGTCAAAACCACCGTAGGCCGGATCATTGGTGCGCACCGTCTCGACGATATAGCCGTCGATGGACTTGTGGAACAGACCTAGCGAAACGATGCCGGTACTGCCGAGGTACTTCTCCACCGACAGGTCGATGTTCTTCGACTCGTACGGGTCCAGCTCAGGATTGCCCAGGCGCACTTCCTCGTCGCCGCGGCTGTAGCCGACGCGCGGCGAGATATCGCCGAAGGACGGGCGCGAAACGGTCTTGTTGGCCGAGGCGCGCAGCACCCAGTCATCGGCCGCGTCATAGCGCAGGTGCAGGCCCGGCAGTACGTTGGTATAGCTGCTGTTGGCCACGCGCGGGGTTACGGTGTAGCTGCGGCCGTTGGCCGCCACATCGACCTGGTTGCCTTCGGCCCTGAAGCGCGTGTTCTCCACACGCACGCCACCGATGATGCGCAGCGCACCGACATCCCAGGTCCCCATGGCGTAGCTGGCGAAGATGTCTTCACTGGCGGTGTAGTCCTCTTCCAGCGAGGTCATCGCGTTGGCGCCGACATCCTGCGGGCGAGCACTGAACTGGCCACGGTTGGCCGCCCAGTACGCGCGCATCGCGTCCGAATCCATGCCGTCACCCAGGGTGCCGTGGCGGTGATCCGGGGAGCCGGTGGTCCAGCTGGACAGGGCAACCTTCGGGCCGACGCGCAGTTCGCTTTCGTCGACGTTGACGTCGCGGTCGCGCCAGCGCCCCAGCAGGCCGAACTTGATGCTGCTGCTGTCGCCGTCGAAGCGCACGTTGACCTGTGCGCTGTGCTCCTTGTCGTTCACCTGCTTGGGTGAAATCACGAAGCGGTCGAACGCGTAGTTCGCGTTGTCCAGCCACTGCGGATTGTCGAAGCTGTAGCTGGGCATTCGACTGCTCTGGTCCAGCGTACCGTTGAAGGCCTTGCCGTTGAGCTTGAAGCGCGCCTCCATTTCATCGTTCACCCGCTCTTCGGTGCGGGTGAAACCCACCTTGTAATCGACCACGGCGTTGGTCAGCGTGTTCTCGCCGCCCAGGCTGGCCGCAAAGGTGTTCTCTTCCTTGGTGCGGTAGCGCATGCGCCTGTCGATGGAATCCTTCGGCATGCCGTCCAACCGGTACTGGTCGGTACCGGTCTTCACCATCTTSGCGTCATCGAAGTTGAAGATCACSCGCTGGCGGGTTTCGGCATCATCGAACTGGCTGTACAGCGCACGCAGGTAGTACTTGCTGTCCTCGTTCGGGCGCCAGTCCAGGTTGAGGTTGGCGCCGATGCGCTTGCGCTCGATTTCGTATTTGCGGTGCTGCAGGTTGATCGCGGTGACGTCGCCCGGTGCGGCATCGTCTTCGCCGTCGTACTCCACTTCGGTGTTGTCCGATTCGAACGTGCGCTTCTGGTAGTTCACGCCCAGCGCGACGCCGAAGGTGTCGTTGAACACTTCGCTGTAGTTGAAGGCCGCCTTCGGGCTGGTTTCGCCGGACAGCTGCTGGTGGCTGGCTTCGATCTTGCCACGCAGGCTGCGGCCGTCACGATCGAAGGCCGAGGCCGATTCAACCAGGATCGCGCCGCCGATGGCGTCGCCCGGCATGTCCGGGGTGGGCGACTTGACCACGCGCAGGCGCTCGGTCGAATCGGACGGAATCACATCYAGCGGCGCCGCGCGGCTGGAATCTTCCGGGGTGCCGATGGCGATGCCGTCGACGCTGACGCTGTTGAGGTTGGCATCCAGGCCACGCACCACCACGAACCGGCCTTCCCCCTGGTCGCGGGTCACGCTGATGCCCGGCAGGCGCTGCAGCGACTCGGCCACGTTCTTGTCCGGGTACTGGCCCAGCGCGTCGGAGGACACGGCGTCTTCGATGGCATCGCTGCTGCGCTTCAGGTCGACGGCGCGTACCTGCGATTCCAGCTGCGCGCGCACTTCGACGCGGTCCAGATCGGTCGCTGCGGCGGCACCCCCTGCCACGGCAGCGGCAGCGTTTTCGGCCGCCAGCACCGACGGGCTGGCCGTCACCAGCAGCGAGAGGCTGATTGCCAGGCCCAACGTGTTCTTCTTCTGCACAGCTATCCCCAAC
>NZ_JBFTNR010000709.1:0-2150 GCF_056665995.1 Stenotrophomonas sp. 05L44_2 | reverse complement strand
GATCGATCCTGCATTGGCCGATGCCAGTGAGGGGCCGGCCCTGCTCGGCACGCAGCTGGCGATGCCGGGTTCACGGCGCACCGCCCGCCACCAGCACGCGCGCGGGCAACTGCTGGGCGCCCACACCGGCCTGTTGCGGATCGAGGTGGGCGACACCCACTGGCTGCTTCCGGCCGGGCACGTGGCGTGGCTTCCGCCGCAGCACCCGCATGCGCTTTCCAGCATCGGCAGCTTCGATGGTTGGAGCCTGTACTTCAGCAAGGCGGCCTGCGCGGACCTGCCCACCGCACCGCGCATCTTCCAGCCCAGCGACCTGCTGCAGGTGGCAGTGCCGCGGGCACTGCACTGGTGCGGGCAGGCGTTGGATGCGCGGCAACAGCGCTTGGCCGGGGTGATCGCCGATGAGATCGCTGCAGGCACGCCGTTGCCACTTGCGCTGCAGCAACCCAGCGACCGCCGCCTGCGCCGCATCGCCGCCGCCCTGGCACGTGTGCCACATGACACCCGCACCGTCGAGGACTGGGCAGCCGCCAGCGGCCTGTCCAGTCGCAGCCTCGCCCGCCGCTGGCAGGCCGAAACGAACATGACCCTGACCCGCTGGCGGCAGCGCCTGCGCGTGCTGCTGGCCCTGCCGCGATTGCTGGCCGGTGAATCCGTCACCACCGTGGCGCTGTCATTGGGCTACGACACGCCCAGCGCCTTCATCGCGGTATTCAAGCGCGAGATGGGAGTGACGCCGGCGCGGTATGCAGACGGAAACGCTTCACAGCGCTGAAATGCACGAGGCCCGGCATGACCGGGCCTCGTGCCACATCCGCCGGGCATGGCCCGGCGCTACCGGTTCCACTCAGCCGGAAATCGCCAGCCGCTCGTTGTGGTAGCGGCGAACGGCGGCGAACCACAGCACGGCGGCCAGCGCCAGGCTGGCGCCGAGGTAGATCGCCCAGATGGTCGGGCTGATCACCTCGTGGCGGATCACCTTCAGCAGCATCTGGTTCTGCGACAGGAACGGCACCGCGTACTGCCACAGCTCGCTCTTCACCGGGTAAGCCATCAGCGCGTAGCCGGGCAGCATCGGCAGCAGCACCAGCCAGGTCATGTGGCTCTGCGCTTCCTTCATGCTCTTGGCCGCGGCCGAGAGGAAGGTCAGCAACGAGGTGCCGATCAGCAGCATCGGCACCATCACCAGCAGCATCTGCAGCATCGAGCCGATGTTCATGTTGAGCTGCCGGCCGACGTTGCCGGGCGCGATCTGTGCGCTGGCCTTGAACGCGATCAAGGTCAGCAGCAACGAGGCGAAGCCGACCACGCAGGCGGCGGCGATCTTGCCGCTGACGATGGCACTGCGCGAACCCGGGGTCGCCAGTAACGGCTCCAGCGATTGCCGTTCGCGCTCGCCGGCGGTGGCATCCATCACCAGGTAGGCGCCACCGATGAACGAGGTCAGCGTCAGCAGCACCGGCAGCAGCATCGACAGCATCATGCCGCGCTTGGCCTCGGCACTGGCCATGTCCTGGGTGGCCACATCCAGCGGTCGTGCAACCTGTGCGTCGACGCCACGCGCCATCAGCCGCAGCGCACCAACCTGACCGTTGTAGGTTGCCAGGGCCGCCTGCAGGCGTGCACTGGGCACTTCGGCGGCGCGACGGGTGCTGTCACGGATCACTTCCACCAGCGCGGGTTTGCCATCGGCCCAGTCCTTGCCGAACTCGGGGCTGATGCGCAGGGCGACGTCGATCTCCTGCGAGCGGATCGCTTCGGCCAGATCCTTCGGTGCCGGCGCGGCGTTCAATCCCTGCGCCGCCAGGAAGCGCACCAGGTTCGGCGCATTCTCCGCACCGATGGTCGGGATCTGCAGCGGCTGTTCGATCTGGATCCGCACGCGGCTTTCAGCCAGCTTGCCCATGCCCAGGATCAGCAGCGGGTACAGCACGGGGCCGAACAGCAGGGTCAGCAGCAGTGTGCGGCGGTCACGCGAGAGGTCGCGCAGTTCCTTGCGCATCACCGTCATCAGGGTCGACATCATGCTCATGCGTGCAGGCCCTCTTCGCTGCCGATCAGTTTCACGAACGCATCTTCCAGGTTGGGCTCGCCGGACTGCGCGCGCAGTTCATCGGCACTGCCGGCGGCCATCACCGTACCCTTGGCGA
>NZ_JBFTNR010000708.1:0-2151 GCF_056665995.1 Stenotrophomonas sp. 05L44_2 | reverse complement strand
GCTCTGGCCCGGGTACTGCTTGTAGACGCGCGCTGCGCGGCCCTCACCGCCGTTGTAGCCGGCCAGCGACAGTTCGACGTTGTTGTTGAGCTCACGCATCCGCTCGTTGAGGTACGTCGCGCTGGCTTCAGCGGCGCTGCGCGCATCGAAGCGGGTATCGAAACCGGTATCGTCCGGGCCGAGGCCGAAGCGGCGGCCGGTAGCCGGCATGAACTGCATCAGGCCCGCGGCGCCCGCACGCGAGGACGCATGTACACGGCCGTTGGATTCCTTGGCCATGATGCCGAACAGCAGCGCCTCGGGCAGGCCGCGCTTCTCCCATTCCGGCCACATCACCKSRCGCAGGTTCTGGTAGTTCTCGTAAGTGGTCATCARSGCCGGGCGCATGTCGGTSAGCCAGCGGCGGATGCCGGCCTGCACSGCSGGGTTGTACTCGACCATGTTGTCGAAGGCATGGCGCTTGTCGTTCAGCAGCGCCGCTGCGCGGGCCGCCTCGGGCACGTCGGCAGCCAGCGGGCCGACATGGTCCGGGTCGGCTTCCAGGCGGTCGCCGGCTTCATCGGCCACGTCATCATCGGCGGCGGCATCGGCATCGTGCTTGAGCAGGCGCTTGTAGGTCGACAGCATGTTGCTCATCTGGCAGCCCTTCTGCTTCACGCATTCGCTGATGACATCTTCCATGTCCTCCAGCGCGGCATCGGCCTCGTTGCGCCCCTTCGGATCGGCGTTGGCCACCAGCAGAACGGCATCGCTGTAGCGCTTCTCGGCTGCGGTCATGCGCTGCTGCAGGGCATCCACCTTCACCTTGTCCCGGGCCGAAACCCGCTGTGCGTGGGCCTCCGGTGCCAGGGAAACCAGGCCAGCCAGGGCCAGCAGCGGCCAGGTGCGGGAAATCAGGACAGGAACGGGCATTGGTGGCACTGTGTATGAAACAGGCAGGCAGAGTAGCGGCGCTGCCAAGGTCGGGGCAAGCCGACCTTCGGCCCGTCACCGTCGGCGGTTAACATTGGCACATTCATCACAAGGGCTGGACCATGGATCCGATTCTGCTCGGCAAAGGCATCACCGACGATGTGGCTGTCACCCTGCTGCCGAAACTCGGCAACCGCCATGGGCTGGTCGCCGGCGCCACCGGCACCGGCAAGACCGTGACCCTGATGACCCTGGCCGAGGGCTTCTCGCGGATCGGGGTACCGGTGTTCCTGGCCGATGTGAAGGGCGATGTCTCCGGCCTGGCCGTGCCGGGCACCGGCGCCGAGAACCTGCTCAAGCGCGCGGCCGAGATCGGCGTGAGCGACTATGCCCCGGCCGCCAGCCCCACCGTGTTCTGGGACCTGTACGGCAAGCTCGGCCACCCGGTTCGCACCACCGTGAGCGAGATGGGCCCGACCCTGCTGGCCCGCATCCTGGAATTGAACGACACCCAGGCCGGCGTGCTCGACATCGTGTTCAAGCTGGCCGACGACCGCGGCCTGCTGCTGCTGGACATGGACGACCTGCGCGCCCTGCTCGGCCTGGTGGCCGAGGAGCGCAAGGACATCTCCACCGAGTACGGCCTGGTCAGTGCGCAGTCGGTGGCCGCCATCCAGCGCGCCCTGCTGCGGCTGGCGCAGGACGGCGGCGAGCATTTCTTCGGCGAACCGGCGCTGGAACTGGCCGACATCATGCGGGTCAACCATGACGGCCGCGGTGTCATCGGCATCCTTGCCGCCGACCAGCTGGTGCTCAAGCCCAAGCTGTACTCCACGTTCCTGCTGTGGCTGTTGTCGGAGCTGTTCGAGCAGCTGCCCGAAGTGGGCGACCTCGACAAGCCGAAGCTGGTCTTCATTTTCGACGAAGCGCACCTGCTGTTCGACGATGCACCGCCCGCTCTGGTACAGCGCATCGAACAGGTGGTGCGGCTGATCCGTTCCAAGGGCGTGGGCGTGTACTTCTGCTCGCAGTTCCCGGACGACGTGCCGGCCAACATCCTTGGCCAGCTCGGCAACCGGGTACAGCACGCGCTGCGCGCATTCACCCCGCGCGACCAGAAGGCGGTGAAGACCGCCGCCGAGACCTTCGTGCCGAACCCGAAGCTGGATGTGGTGAAGGTGCTCAGCCAGCTCGGTACCGGCGAAGCGCTGGTCTCCACGCTGCAGGACAAGGGCGTGC
>NZ_JBFTNR010000707.1:0-2155 GCF_056665995.1 Stenotrophomonas sp. 05L44_2 | reverse complement strand
GACCAGGCCGTCGTGGGCCATGTGGTCCACCGCCTGGAAGTTGCCGAAACGGTTGCCGGTGCGCGAATTGGGCAACAGGTGCGGCGCGTTGGACATCGACTCCATGCCGCCGGCGACCACGACCTTGGCCGAACCGGCCTTGATCAGGTCATGCCCGAGCATGATGGCCTTCATGCCCGAACCGCAGACCTTGTTGAGGGTGGTGGCGCCGACCGACAGCGGAATACCGGCGGCGATCGCTGCCTGGCGGGCAGGGGCCTGGCCGAGATTGGCCGGCAGCACGCAGCCCATCAGGACTTCGGAGACGTCGCTGGCAGGCACGCCCGACTGTTCCAGCGCGGCGGCGATGGCGGCCGCGCCGAGGGTCGGGGTCGGAACGCCGTTGAACTGGCCGAGGAAGGAGCCGATGGCGGTGCGCTTGGCGGCGGCGATGACGATGTTGGACATGGCAATCTCGTTGATGCGTGAGCAATGTTCGGAAAGGAGACGACGGGCGTTGGATACGGCGCCGTTTCCCGGCAGACTGCGTGGGGGTCGGCCCAGTATAGAGGGTCGGCGAAGACTGCCGCTGGGCAGTACTGGATGCCTGCCCGGATGGCGGCAGGCCAACGTTCATGGGAAGGAAACGATGGAACGTAAGACGATGGGAAGGTCGGTCCTGGCATCGGCGCTGGCGGTGGCGCTGACGGCGTGTGGCGGTGGAGGCGGCGGCAGCAACGTGCGCATCGACCCGCCCCCGACCACGCCTCCGGTCACGCCCCCGGTCACCCCGCCTCCCGCTGCCAGACCGCTTGAGCCGGTCGTGGATGCGCATCTGGCACAGACCAACGCGCGTGCCGCACAGGCCACCGGCGCGACCGGCCGGGGCGTGCGCATCGGCATCGTCGATTCGGGCGTGCTGCGCAGTGCCGAGGCGCTGAACGGACGGGTGGTGGCCAACCTCAACTACATCGACCCGAGCCGCAACAATCTCAACGTCGATGACGTGCTTGGCCATGGCACGGCCGTCGCCAGCCTGGCGGCCGGTGTACCGGTGGGGGTCTGGCCCGGCGGCATCGCACAGGGGGCGGAGATCGTCTCGGCACGCATCATTTCCGACACCACGCCCAAGGATGACGGCAGTGGCAAGGGCAACTCCTTCAGCGGCACGCTGGGCGTGGCCGGGGTTCACCAGGACCTGATCAACTACGGCGTGAAGGTGATGAACAATTCATGGGGCGGCCTGTACTGGACCGACCTCGGCACCACAGCGCAGGTCGCGGGCGAATACCGCCCCTTCATCATCAATCACGGTGGCCTGGTGGTGTTCGCCGCAGGCAACGAAGGGCGCGACCAGCCCAGCAGCGTGGCCGCGCTGCCCAGCCAGCGTGGCTTCGGCGGATCGCTGCCGGCAGCGGATCTGGAAAAAGGCTGGCTGGTAGCTACTGCAATCGATCCGAACAAGCCCGGTGAACGTGCGCCGTGGGCCAATGCCTGTGGCGACGCCGCGCGCTATTGCCTGACCGCTCCCGGCAGCGCGGTGTTCCCGGAGCCGGGTACCGGCAAGTACCTGTGGAACTACGGTACGTCCTTCGCCGCGCCGCTGATCTCCGGTGCTGCGGCGCTGGTCTGGCAGCGCTATCCCTACTTCGACAACGACCTGGTGCGGCAGACCCTGCTCGGCACCGCCACCGACATCGGGGCGCCGGGCGTCGATCCCATCTACGGCTACGGCATGCTCAACGTCGGCAAGGCGGTGAACGGTCCCGGCCGCTTCGACTGGGGCGATGCCACGGTCAATGTCGACGCGGCCTCTTCGGGCTCGATCTGGAGCAACGACATCGCCGGCGCTGGCGGCCTGATCAAGCGCGGCGATGGCCGGCTGGAGCTGAGCGGCAACAACAGCTACAGCGGTGCGACCCGCATCGAGCGCGGCACCCTGGCCCTGCGCGGTGGCGCCGTGATCCGTTCCAACGTGAGCGTCTCCGGTTCCGGTGGTGCCTCGATGGCCGGCCTGCAGTTCATGCCCGGCACGCCGCGGGTGATCGGCAACGTCGACAACGGCGCCAGCGTGGTGCTGGTCAACGCCAACACCACCGCGACCATCGAAGGCAATTACAGCCAGCGGCCGGATGCGCAGCTGATCGTCGCGCTGGGGGTGAACGCGCTGCAGGTG
>NZ_JBFTNR010000706.1:0-2159 GCF_056665995.1 Stenotrophomonas sp. 05L44_2 | reverse complement strand
GGCAAAGGGCGAGGGTGGTGAGGACCGTTCCTGGAGTGTGCATCTGTAGTGTCGGGTTGCAGGGGAGGGCGGGCATGCGCATCAGCGAGCGTACGTGCGCCAGAAGAGCACATGATCGCCGGTTCCGCTTGTTGCGACGAAGATCGACTTGCCGAATTCGGGCTCGCAACGAAAGAAGATATAGGAGCGCTTCAGAGCGGTCTCACTCGGCCACCAGCTTCGATTGAACAGCGCCGGCTGGGTAGCGCTGTGGTTGAGGGGCCGGCAACCGGGCGGCAACAGCAACTGCTTGCTGCGTGGTTTGCTGAAGGCAAGCGCGCTCACGTTTGAATCGAGGTCGTGCACCTCACGCAGGTCGGTCGCCTCCTCGGGCACCCACGCGGGAATCCAGCCCTTGGCAATCATCTCGGCGTCGACGGCTTCCTGCTTCGTGGCGTAGGAGCTGTCCATCACCAGATCCAGATCGCAGGAGATGAGTATCAAGCAGAGCGCGAAGAGGAGGAACAGCCTCATGCGGTCTGAAAATGGAGGTAATGTCGGCGTCATAGACGATCCTGCAGCGCATCCTTGCATCACTGGCTTGACGGTGCACGCTAGCACCAATGAAGACTGGAAGCAGTTTGGGGGAGTACTCTGATCACCAGGGAGGGGCGTTGCCGATATCGATAATCGTGACCGACATCCCACGGCTTGACTTGATTATGTAATGGGCTTGCGCGATAACTGCCCCGTGCGGCGTTGCCGCATTCCGGAACAGGGACGATCCGAAGCAGGGCGCGATAGGGCGGTGAACCGCCCGTGCGCCTTCGTCCCTCCCGGCGCGGTATTCGCCCAGGAAGGAGAACACGGATGTTCGAACGGACAATGAAGCTGGTGTGTGTGGCGCTGACGATGGCCGCGCTTGGCTGCGCGGCCCCCCTTGCCGCGCAGGCGCAGGAGAGCAAGACAACCTGGCGCATCTCCCAGCCAAGCGGGAATTCGACCCAGTACAAGACTCAGCAGGAGGCAGTGCAGGCGATCAAGAGCCTGYCCGCGCCGAGTCCGTTCCCGCCTGAGCTCCAGTTCGGTTGGCAGTCCGTCAATTCGATCAAGTCGAAGGTCGTGGACCTGGAGGGAAATACCTCAATCACGTACTGGATGGGCAAGTCCCAGCCCTCCGACCCTGATTGGTCGTATCTGAGTACCGCTATATTCCCGACAGAAGAGGCGATGGTTGCTTCCTATCTCGCCGATATCAAGGCGTTCAATCCTGTATGCCCGGGTGCAGCCGTTACGCCTACAAGCGAGTGGTATGCGCTCAGCCCGGACATGGAAGGAACCATCGAGACACGTGATTTTGAAGTGATATACATGACCGGCGACAACACAGCCGAGTCGCCGTGCACGCCCTACCCAAGCGATGCCCATATGACGCGGACCCGGCGTCTGAACTGCCCGGTCCCCCTCACCCAGTGGTCCAACAAGCACGAAGCCTGCGTCAGCGAAGAGTTCGTAGCAACCATCACCTCCAAGACGACGCAGTGCGACAAGGATGGCGGGAACGGCAATTGCCCGACCTCGGGTAACAGCGCCATGAGTGGCATGAGCCCGAACCCCTCCAGCACTCCGGCATCGCAGGAGCCTCCGTGCACTGGCACCGTAGGCAACCCCTGCGACGTGAAGACCGGTGAGAAGTACGAGATCGCGCAGGACTTCGATCTGGGCTGGGTTGCACTGACGCGCTACTACCATTCGGGAATATCCACCTCGTCCGGAGGCTTCGGCTACGGTTGGACACACTCGCTAGGTGCCCAGCTCGCACTGGATGGGGCGGGCGGCGCAGGCATCGTTGAAGCCACCGGTTTCCAGCGCGCCTTCAAGAAGATCGGCCAGGTCTACGAGGCCGCCGACAGCAGTGGCGATCGCCTGGTCCAGAATGGAAACTGGACGCTGTACGCGTCCGACGCCATTTCGACATTCGACGATGCGGGCCGGCTCGCCGTGAAGCGCTTTGTGGACGGCACGTCGCTCACCTTCATCTATGACGATAGCCAGCGCCTCGCTGCCGTCGTGCACAGCAGCGGCCGTACGCTTGAATTCGTCTATCAGTCCAACGACTACGAAGCATTGATCAGCTCCGTTCTGGTCGCGGGCGTACCGCAGGCGAGCTATACCTATAC
>NZ_JBFTNR010000705.1:0-2169 GCF_056665995.1 Stenotrophomonas sp. 05L44_2 | reverse complement strand
GTAATCAGCTTGGCACTGCTGACAGCAGCGCAGAAACGACGAAGCCGGCCCTGGGCCGGCTTCGTTGCATCGGGCCGAAACCCGTTGACTCAGGGGCCGGCGGGCACCGGACCGTACAGGTTGTCCTGCGGCGTACCCGGCAGCAGCGCAAAGATCAGGATCACCACGCCACCGCCCGGCACCAGCGCCAGCAGGTACAGCCACCCTGACTGGTTACAGTCATGCAGGCGGCGCACGGTCACCGCGATCAACGGCACGATCGTGGCCAGCCAGAGCGCACCCACCAGTGCCACCGCGCCGATCGTGATCCCGGCCATCCAGCTGGAATCGGCGTCCAGCACGAGGCCGGCAACGAGCGCCACTGTCAGCGCAATCACGCATACCGCGGCTCCCGCAAGCAGCAGGAACAGCTGGAACATCCAGTACTCGCGGCGGTTGGCGCGGCCCTCGAACTGGGCATAACGCTTCAACGGCAGAATCATTTCCTGCACGGCATCGTTCCTTGAAAAACAAGCCGCGCAGTCTGCCAAATGCATGCGGGCGGGGCAATGCGCCGCCTTGCCACACGCAGACGACTACGCGCCMTTGGCCGCCCTCGCCGCCTCGCGCTCGGCACGCAGCCGGTCGAGCTTTTCCTTCAACTTGATCTCCAGCCCGCGCGGCACCGGGTTGTAATACACCCGCTCGCCCATCGCATCGGGGAAACCGGTCTGGTCCAGCGCGATGCCGCCCTCGGCATCGTGGTCGTACTGGTACTCGGCACCGTAGCCCAGCTCCTTCATCAGCTTGGTCGGTGCATTGCGCAGGTGCAGCGGCACTTCTTCGGTACCACTGTCGCGCACATCGGCCTTGGCCTGGTTGAAGGCGGCATAGCCGGCATTCGACTTGGCGGTGCTGGCCAGGTACAGCACCAGCTGCGCGAAGGCGAGCTCGCCTTCCGGGCTGCCGAGCCGCTCGTAGATGTCCCACGCTTCCAGCGCCATGCTCTGCGCGCGAGGATCGGCCAGGCCGATGTCCTCGATGGCCATGCGGGTCAGCCGGCGCGCCAGATACGAGGGATCACAGCCGCCGTCGAGCATGCGCGTGAGCCAGTACAAGGCGGCATCAGGATTGGAGCTGCGCACGGACTTGTGCAGCGCCGAGATCTGGTCGTAGAACTGCTCGCCGCCCTTGTCGAAGCGGCGGGTGCGGTCGGCCAGCACCTGGGTCAGCGTCTGCGGGGTGATGCGACCACCCTCCCCGCCCGCCAGCTCGGCGGCGATTTCCAGCAGGGTCAGCGCACGGCGGACGTCGCCATCAGCGGCGGTGGCGATTTCCAGCAGCAGCTCGGGCGCGACTTCGATGCGTTCCTCGCCCAGCCCGCGCTCGCGATCACCGAGCGCACGTTCCAGCGCTTCGACGATGTCAGTCGGCGAGACACCTTCCAGCACATGCACGCGGCAACGCGACAGCAGCGCCGAGTTCAACTCGAACGACGGGTTCTCGGTGGTTGCACCGACGAACAGGATGGTGCCGCGCTCGATGTGCGGCAGGAACGCATCCTGCTGCGCCTTGTTGAAGCGRTRCACTTCGTCGACGAACAGCACCGTGCGACGACCTTCGGCGAAGCGCTGCGCGGCCTCTGCCAGCACCTGGCGCACCTCCGGCAGGCCGGACAGCACGGCGGAAATGGCACGGAATTCGGCGTCGGAGTATTCAGCCAGCAACAGCGCCAGCGTGGTYTTGCCGSWGCCSGGCGGTCCCCACAGGATCATCGAATGCACGCGTCCGGATTCGACGGCACGGCGCAACGCGCTCTCTGGCGCGAGCAGACGCTTCTGCCCGACCATCTCATCCAGGGTGCGGGGGCGCATGCGCTCGGCCAGCGGGCGCATGTGTTCCCGATCGACACTCAGCAGATCGGGGCCGGGGAATGAAGTGGAGCGATGTCTTGGCACGCGGTCATTGTACCGCGAGAGCATGCCAACCAAGGTTGACACCTACCAAGGCGGTGCCGGTTGACACCCACCAGGGCCGGTAGCGCCGAGCCATGCCCGGCGGAYCGGAGATCTGCGGCAATCGGTGGTGCCGGCCRCTGGCCGGCAGATCAAAAGCATGWCAACCAAGGTTGACACCTACCAAGGCGGTGCCGGTTGACACCCACCAGAGCAGGTAGCGCCGGGCCATGCC
>NZ_JBFTNR010000704.1:0-2177 GCF_056665995.1 Stenotrophomonas sp. 05L44_2 | reverse complement strand
GCGGCTGTTGCGCCGCAGGCGGTTCCAGCCGCGCAGCAGCCAGCCACCGATCCGCGCCGGCCCGCGTTCCATGCCATCCAGCAGGTCGCGGTTGCGTACCAGCAGCCGCACCAGGGCCACCAGGTCATCGCAGTGCCAATCGCCGTGGATGTAGCTTTCACCCGCGCCGACGCTGCCCTGCGCGGCCACCTTGCGGTAGAACGCCATATCGCTGATGGTCACCGTGGCCTGCAGTGCGCCCGCACGATCACCGAGGATGACCTCGCCCAAGGGGTCGCGTACCCGCAGCCCGCCTTCGCGCAGCGGCGCCAGTACCGCCAGCAGCCTCCGGCGCAGGAATACGTCCACCGCGCCGGGGCGGGGCAGGGCAACGGAAGGATTCAGCTCGTTCATCGCGGTTTCTCGGCAAGAGCGGGGTGGTCATRCACGGGATTGCGCTTCAGCCACAGGAGCAGTGCCTGCCAGTGGATGGCGGCTACCACCTGCACGGTCATCAACGGGTAGAACGCCAGTACCCGGGCCAGGCCGCGGCCATCAAGCGGGCGTCGCTGCATGGCCTGGGTGGCATCGAACTGCCGGACACCGTCGCGCCAGACCTGCATATGCACGCGCAGGTCATCGCCGGGCGCGGTGAAGCGCCAGTCATAGCGGCAATCCATCGGCATGAAGGGGGAAACGTGGAAGGCTTTGTCGAACTGCCAGCGCAGGGCGCGCCCCTGTGGCTGTGCACTTTCAACAGGCAGCACATAGGCGTGCCGTTCCTTCCACGGTGTGTTGGTGATGTCGGCGACGATGCAGTCCAGGGTGCTGCCGTCGGCCCGGTAGCAGTAGTAGAAGCTGACCGGATTGAACACGTGGCCACCGAAGCGCAGGTGCGCCAACAGCCGCACCGGGCCGTCCGGGCGCCGCCCCAGCACGGTCGCGGCATGGTCACGCACGGCGTCTGCAAGTGATGTCCTGGGATCGCCGAGATAGTCGCTGCGGCGGAACTCTGCCAGGTTGCGGCGCCCGACCGACCACAGCCAGCGCCCGGCAAATACCTGGTCCAACTCGTCCAGGTCCAGCAGCAGCTGCGCGATGGGGTAGCGGAAGGCATGCGGATGCGGATGGTGCCGGCGGTGCACCACCTGCCCGAAGTAGAGGGCGCTGGCGCTCACGCGGCCACCTCCACCTGCAGGGGAGGCGGCGCGCCGGCATTGCGCAGTTGCAGCGCATCCACTACGCGGCGGGCACTGCGGATTCCATCTTCGTGGAAGCCCCAGCCCCAATACGCACCCGCAAACCAGGTGTGCCGCCGGCCCTGCAGTTCGGCCCAGCGCCGCTGCGCGTCCACCGCAGCCGGATCATGCACCGGATGCGCGTACTGCAGACGGCGCAGCACCTTGGCCGGATCGATGGCCTCGCTGCGGTTGAGGGTCACCACCAGCGGCGTATCACCGGGCAGCCCCTGCAACAGGTTCATGCAGTAGCTGACCGTGCAGGGTGCGGTGGGGTCGCGCGGTACATGCGCGTTCCAGGCCGCCCACGCCTTGCGGTTGGCGGGCAGCAAGGAGGCGTCGGTGTGCAGTACGGCCTCGTTGGGTTGGTAGCGGATCGCGCCGAGCACCGCATGCTCGACAGGATCGGCGTCGGCCAGCAGGGCAAGGGCCTGGTCGCTATGGCAGGCCAGGATCACTTCATCGAAGCCTTCAATGCCGGTTGCGGTGTGTACGCGTGCCCCCCAGGGCATGCGTTCGACCGCGTGTACCGGGCATTCCAGCCGCTCGTGCACCCGCCAGCGCGCACGCAGGGCGTCCACGTAGCGCGCCGAGCCGCCCTTGACCACGCGCCAGGGCGCGCGCCCGGTCATCTGCAGCATCTGGTGATTGGCCATGAACTGCACCAGGTAACGGGCCGGGAAGTCCAGCACCTGCGCGGTCGGCGAGGACCACAACGCCGAGGCCATCGGCAGCAGATGCTCCTGCACGAACGCTTCGCCATAGCGCTGGCTGTGCAGGTACTGGCCCAGCGTCGGGCCCTGCTCCTCGCCCAGCAACAGGGGCGCGTCGCGATAGAAGCGCCGCAGGTCGGCCAGCATTCCCCAGAAACGCGGCGAGAGCAGGTTGCGGCGCTGGCAGAACAGGCCATCGAGCGATGTGGCGTTGTACTCCACGCCGCTGCGCTCGCTGTGCATCGAG
>NZ_JBFTNR010000703.1:0-2182 GCF_056665995.1 Stenotrophomonas sp. 05L44_2 | reverse complement strand
ATCCTGCAGTCCTCTCCAACGAGGACGGACGATGAAATCCCTGAAGATGCTGCTGCGGTTCGCCATTGTCGGCGGCCTGATCCTGCTGCTGCTGATCCCGCTTTTCCTGATCCGCAGCGTCATCACCGAGCGCAGCGCCTATCGCGAAGAGGCCTACTCGCGGGTGGCCGAAAGCCGTGCCGGTACCCAGCGCGTGGTCGGGCCGGTGCGCGTGGTGCCGTGGTCCAAGCGCGAGCAGGTGGAAGTGGTCGATGCGCAGGGCAACAAGAAGACCGAGCTGCAGACCACCGAGGGTTACTGGTTGCAGCCGCCGGCCACCCTGCAGATCAGTGGCGAGCTGCTGCCCAGCCAGCGCTCGGTCGGCCTGTTCAAGGTGCCGGTGTACAGCTGGAATGGCCAGCTCAAGGCGACCTTCAGCGAGGACGACTACCCGGAGCACGATGGCATGACCTATGGCGAGGCCTACATCGCGCTGGGCGTGTCCGATGCGCGTGGCCTGGTTGGTACGCCGAACCTGCGGGTTGATGGACAGCAGGTCAAGCTGCTGCCGGGCGTGGCCGGCGCATCCGCACTGGGCCGTGGGCTGCATGCACCGATCGCCGGCATCGCCCGCACCGGAGGCACCCTGGCGGCCAGCAGCGTGGAACTGGAACTGCAGCTCGATGGCAGCCGCTCGCTGTCGGTGGTGCCGGTGGGCGATGACAACCAGATCGCGCTGCGGTCCAGCTGGCCGCACCCGTCGTTTGCCGGTGCGTTCCTGCCGAACGAGCGGCGTGTGGATGCACAGGGCTTCGATGCACGCTGGGCCGTGTCCTCGCTGGCATCGGACGCACAGCAGCGACTGCGCGAGGGCGATGACCTGGATGCGCAGGCGGTGCAGGTTTCGCTGGTCGACCCGGTCGATACCTATACCCAGGCCGACCGCGCGTCCAAGTACGGCGTGCTGTTCGTGGTGCTGACGTTCGTTGGTTTCATCCTGTTCGAACTGATCAAGTCGCTGCGCATCCATCCGCTGCAGTACCTGATGGTCGGCCTGGCGCTGGCGATCTTCTTCCTGCTGCTGATCAGCCTGTCCGAGCACATCGCCTTCTGGCAGGCCTACCTGGTTTCCGCGCTGGCCTGCATCAGCCTGCAGGCGGTGTACCTGGCCAATGTGCTGGGTCACTGGAAGCGGGGCCTGGGCTTCGCCGCGATGCTGACGGTGCTGTACGGCGCGCTGTATGGCCTGCTGGTCTCGGAAAACAATGCACTGCTGATGGGCTCGCTGCTGCTGTTCGTGATCCTCGCGCTGGCGATGTGGGTGACCCGTCGGGTTGACTGGTACGCCCTGGCCGAACAGAAGTAAGGAGCACGCCATGGGCTGGCGCCAAGGATTGCAGCAACGGGCACGACAGGGCATTCCCGCGCTGTTGGAGGTGGATGCACTGCTGCAGGCCCATGGGGTACTGGCGGCCTTGCCAGGGGCACGGATCGCGCCCGGCCTGGTCCGCTTCCAGCTGGCCGCCGTCACCTGCGAAGGATTGCAGCGGCGCGGGCTGGACTGGTTGCGGGAGGCGCGGCACGGACGCGGCGCGCTCGCCGGCAAGGTGCCCCGTTACCGGCCATGGAAGGCCGGGGCGGGGGCATTGTCGGAGATCGGCATCGATGGGCTGCCGGCAGACTGGCCGGAACATGCGACGGTGTTTGGTTGCAGCAGCATCGACCAGCGGCACTGGCTGCTGCTGTTGCCCGAACGCGCGCAGCTGTGGCTGGGGTGGAAGGGGTGACAGCGGAAGGCCCATCCACGCGTGGCGTGGTTCTACGGGGCCTCTGCTGGGTGCGAACCTTGGTCCGCACCGCTCTTCGGTGGGAAGGCGCCATCCACGCACGGCGTGGATCTACCAGATGCCCATGACCGATGGGACGGGGGCCGGGCGCCCCGGCTGGCTAGACTCGAGCGGATGATGATCGAGCCGAAGGGCAGGGGTGCGGCGTGTTGACGTGGAGCGGGCTGAAGTGGGGCGTGCTGGCAGTAGTGCTGGCGATGGGTGGCAATGCGGTGGCGCAGCAGCGCGAGCCGGTGGACCTGGACATGGTCGGCAAGATCCGCCAGCAGGCGTTCCACAAGTCGCAGGTGATGGATACCTTCAGCTACCTCACCGAACGCATCGGGCCGCGCCTGACCAATTCGCCGGCGATGGGG
>NZ_JBFTNR010000702.1:0-2183 GCF_056665995.1 Stenotrophomonas sp. 05L44_2 | reverse complement strand
CTCACTTCACCGCGCTGTTCGGCGATGCCGCGCTCCAGCGCGTCCAGTTCATCGAGCAGGCGGCAGCATTCGCGGTAATAGGCATGGCCGGTTTCGGTCAGGCTCATGCGGCGGGTGGTCCGCTGCAGCAGCACTACGCCCAGATGCGTTTCCAGCGTGCGCAGCTGCTTGCTCAGCCCGGCTGGCGACAGGCCCAGGTCTTCGGCAGCACGGGCGAGGCTGCCGCGTTCGACGATGCGGCGGAAGGCGCGCATCAAGGTGAAGGAATCCATGCCGGTCCAGGCCGCGATGAGGTCGACATTGTAGATCCACGCCAGACGTGGATCGCCCACCAAGGTGGGCATTCAACGTGAGCGGACGCGGGGTTGCGCTGTTTGTTCAAGCCTGCAGCCCGCATGCCGCGCCAGCATGCAGGCCCCTCACTGTTCAGAGCCAGCCATGAAGCACTGGATGCTCCGCCTGTATGCCCCGTTGTTCCTGCTGGGTTTTGTTGCCGCCGCCATCGCCTGGGTCGGCCACTCCCACGGTGACCCGCTGTGGCTGCTTGCCTTGCTGGCTGTCGCCATCGCGGTGTCGTTCGCTGCCGAGCGGCTGTGGCCTTACGATCCGGCGTTCAACCACGACCAGGGTGACCGCCTGCGCGACGTCCTGCATGCGCTGGTCAATGAAAGCCTGAACCTGCTGTCGATCGCCACGGTGCCGATGCTGGCGGCAATCGTGCCCTGGCACGTCTGGCCGACGCAGTGGCCATTCGCGCTGCAGGTGCTGGTGGCGATCATCGCGGCTGACCTTGGCATCACCCTGGTGCACTACGCCAGCCATCGCATCGGCTGGTTGTGGCGGTTGCATGCGGTGCATCACAGCGTGATCCGCATGTATGGCTTCAATGGTTTGATGAAACACCCACTGCACCAGGCCGCCGAAGCGGTGGGCGGCGTACTGCCGCTGCTGCTGTTGGGCATGCCGATGCCGGTGGCCGCAGTGCTGGCGTTCGCCATCGCGATCCAGCTGCTGCTGCAGCATTCCAACGTGGACATGCGCCCGGGTGTGTTGGGCCGGGTGATGGCATGGGCACCGCTGCACCGCTTCCACCACATCCGCTATGGCACTGCAGGTGATGTCAATTTCGGTTTGTTCTTCACCGTGTGGGACCACCTGCTGGGGACCGCGTTTGATGCACCGGGCTATCGGTTGCGGCAGCGTGATCTGGGCATCGGCAGCCAGCCGGACTATCCGCTGGCGTATTCCGCACAACTGCTGGCCCCCTTCCGCGCGCTGCCCCATGGCGAGGTGCCGGAGCTTCCGGAAGGACTGCGCAGGCGCGGTTGATCGATGCGTCAGGCCGCGTGCAGCTGCAGGCCCTGCAGTTGCGCGGCACCGATGCCGAACATGCGGCGCAGGCTGCGCGAGAGGTGGGGCAGATCGGCGAAACCGGCAGCATGCGCGCTGTCGGTCAGGCTGTGCCCGCGCAGATGATGCGCCAGCGCACTGCGCAGCCGTTGCCACAGCACCCAACCGCGCAGGGTCACTGCCAGCTCGGACTGGAAGCGCCGATGCAGCTGGCTGGTCGACAGATGCGCGGCCTCGGCGATATCGGCGGCTGGCACCGGGCCGGGCAGGTGCTGGGTGATGCGGGCCAGCGCCGCCTGCACGCGGCGGTCCAGGGGCTGTGGGCGGCTCAGTCGCGGCAGCCACTCGTGCAGCTGCGCGGCATTGCCGGGCAACGACTGCAGATGCTGCTGGATCTGTTCGAGGTCGGCATGTGCCGGTTCGAGGAACACCGTGCAGCCGTCAGCGGGCGCCGACAGGATCGCGTGCGATTGGAAGGAGCGCAGCCACAGCCGTTGGCCCTGCTGCTGCACGCCATCGATCTCGACCTGCCAAGGGACGCCGTCGCTCAGCAGCAGCTGATGGGCGTAGTGCGCATGCGCGGCGCTGTCACCGGCGTGGCCCTGCAGCACGGCCACGTGTGCATCCAACAGCAGGGTGCCATTCCAGGGTAGAGCGGGGGAGGACATGGAGGAATTGTAGATCCACGCCATGCGTGGATGACGTATGCCGCAAAGGTTCATGGGAAAAACATCCACGCATGGCGTGGATCTACTGCGCGCCGGAAATCTGTCGAAGGCGGGGTGGGTCCGGTTGCGGGGGCGTGAGCGCCATGGATGGCGCGACCGAGCCTC
>NZ_JBFTNR010000701.1:0-2915 GCF_056665995.1 Stenotrophomonas sp. 05L44_2 | reverse complement strand
CACTGGACGCTGCCGACGCTTGTCAGCACGGTCCGCTGACCCGGAAGCCTGGAACATGACTACGCTTCGATTTCCTCTACTGGCGCTGGCGTCACTGACGCTGGCACCTGTCAGCTTCGCCGGCACGCCCGCGCAGTTCACGTTCCTTGAACAGAACGGACACCTGGCGTGCGACAACACAGGCACCTGCCGGATGGTGGCGTTCGGCCCACCGGCCGCGTTGATGCTGGGCGTGCTCATCGAGCGTGCCGCTGGACCAGACACCCCCGTGACGGCGCGATTGTCGCTGGCTGATGGCAGTGACGGCGCGCCCCGCAGCCCGCGGGTGCATCCAGAGGGCCGGCTGCGGCTGCATGTGGATGGCGCGGACCTGGGTGATATCGGCCCGGTGGATGCGCTTGAGGCCGGCCTGGCTCTGGCACCGCCACATGCGCAGGCGCTGCTGGATGCACTGGGGCGCGGGCGGCCGGTCAGGATGACCGACACGGCGGGCCAGACATGGCCATTGGCAGAGAGCGGTAATGCCGCACTGCTGCTGAAGATGGACGAGGCACAGGGCCGCTTGCACACCCCAGGGGCGTTGGTGGGCAAGGGTTTGCGGCCGGAATCGCACGTGCCGGCCGCACGGGTGGCACCTCGCCTGGTGCCGCCACCGCTGCTGGTTGAAGCCCACGACGAGGATGCCGCGCTGGCCGAACGTGCCGATCTACTGCAAGCGCTGCTACCGCGCGCCGAGGCCGGCGCGGGTTGCGCTGCAGCCTCTTCCCGCTACCTGCGCATCGAGCGGATCGATGCAACGCATGTGCTGGCGATGTTGAACTGCACGACCGGCCGCTACATCCGGCCAGCCGGCAGCTGGGTGATCCGCGACCGAACGCCCTTTGCGCCCGTGCTGATCACTGCATCCACGCTGTTCCCGCTCTACCCGCATGCCGTGTTCCTTGAAGAAGGCTTTGCAAGCGCTACGGACCGCTGCGGGATAGACCGGCATTGGGCCTGGGATGGAGCCCGCCTGGTGCTGGCGGCAACCTTCGTCGGCCGGCACTGCCTGGGCGCCGGTCAGCGCCACTGGCAACTGCCGACCTACGTTACGGAATCGCGCTAGGGCATCCGCCGGGCATGGCCCGGCGCTACCACCCCGTCAGGCGTCGTGAAGCTGCCGTGGCTTCTTCCAGAACTGCCAGCGCTGGCCGCGATCCAGCTGGAACTGCAGGCCGTCCTCGAAATCCAGCACCAGGCGCTGCAGCTCGCCACGCTTGAGCGCGGCCAGCAGCGGCCGGATTGCATCGTTGCCCAGCTGCTGCAGCGAGCGCAGCTGGCGCAGGTCGACCAGTGCATCGACCGACTGCTCGCCATCCACCGCGACACCTGCGGCCTGGGCCAGGCCCTGCAGCAGCGCATCGCGGCTGCGCACCTGCGCGTGCGGCGTGGCCACCGATACCGGCATCACGCCACCACCCCAGAACCACAGCGAATTGATCGGCTGCTGGCCCTGCGCGGCGCGCTGCTGGTTCCACGAGTGGGTGTGCAGCAGCACCTGCGCTTCGGTCATCAGTGCGCGCCAGCGACGGCCCGCCTCGCCCGGCGGCAGGTGCGAGAACAGGTCATCACCCAGCACCTCGTCGGGGCTGTCGAACTCCGGCAGTTCAGTACCGATGGGCAGGCGCAGGTACCAGCGTGACGGATCGGGTGCATCCAGCACGAAGCCTGCATCCGCAAACAGCGGCTGCAGCACGGGCAGCAACGCCAGCGTATCGGCCAGGCTGGGCCGCAGCGTTTCGCCGTGGCCCATCATCCGCGCGCCATGCATGTCCGGCACCATGCAGGCCGGATCGGCACGCAGCCAGCAGGCGCCGGCGGCATCACCGACGTCACGCTGGCGGGTCAATGCGGCCACCGGCCAGTGCGGCGCGGCCACCGTGAGGCGAGGAAATCGCGATCAGGCCGAGTTTGATGTCCGCTTCCAGATCACCAACGATCTGGTACTTCTTCTCTTCGTCCGATTCCACGTCGGCCAGGATCACGCTGGCCCCGAAYACCACCTTGGAGCCTGCATTGAGCTTGCTCACGTCGATGATCTCGGCGTGCGACAGCTCGCCTTCCAGCTGCTTGATGCGGCCTTCGATGAAGCCCTGTTCCTCGCGCGCGGCGTGGTACTCGGCGTTCTCCTTCAGGTCGCCGTGCTCGCGCGCTTCGGCGATCGCGGCGATCACCTTCGGACGCTTGACCGACTTCAGGTGATCCAGTTCGTCGCGCAGACGCTGCGCGCCCTTCATCGTGATGGGTGCTCTCATGCGTTCAACTCCTTGTGCAGTTCCTGCAGCGACCAGACCGGGCCGGTACCRCGGAATTCCAGTGAATCCACCAGCGCCTTGGCACCGGCAATGGTGGTCGAATAGGTGACACGGTGCTGCAGTGCCTCGCGACGGATCGAGAACGAGTCGTTGATCGCGGCACGGCCTTCGGTCGTGTTGACGATATAGACGATCTCGCCGTTCTTGATCGAATCGACGATGTGCGGGCGACCCTCGACCACCTTGTTGATGATCTCGCAGTCCATGCCGTGCTGCTGCAGCCACGCTGCGGTGCCACGGGTGGCAACCAGGCTGTAGCCACGCGCCAGCAGGGCCTTGGCCACCGGCAGCACGCGCTTCTTGTCCGGGTCGCGCACCGACACGAACGCCTTGCCCACTGGCGGCGCCTTGATGCCACCGGCTTCCTGCGCGCGCGCGAAGGCGGCGTTGAAGCTGCGGCCCACGCCCATCACCTCACCGGTGGAGCGCATCTCCGGCCCGAGGATCGGGTCGACGCCCTGGAACTTGGCGAACGGGAAGATCGCTTCCTTCACCGAGTAGTAGTCCGGCACGATTTCCTTGGTGGCGCCCTGCTCTTCCAGGGTCTTGCCGGCCATGCAG
>NZ_JBFTNR010000700.1:0-2188 GCF_056665995.1 Stenotrophomonas sp. 05L44_2 | reverse complement strand
AGATGGCTGGCCGGATCGAAGCCGATCTGGGCGAAGACATCGTCATCGAATCCCGTCCGCGCCTGGAAGGGCGTCAGATGGTGATGATGATCGCGCCGAAGAAGAAGACCTGACGCCTGACGGGCTGCCTCGCGGGGCGCCTGGCGGCTGAATGGATGAAGGTGAAGGGACGCCGCTGGCGTCCTTTTGCTTTTCCGGGGCGGGCAGGGCCGGTCTCGGTGTGAAAACGGTGTGGGGGCTGGTTACAGGGCGGATTTGCCTGTATCATGCCCGGCTCGACCCACCCAGGACGGGTCGTACGCCGATCATGGCAGGACGGAAAGAGCGGCCCAGGCCGCCGCCAGATCAGTCAGAAACCAGGGTCATATCCCATCAAGGACATTGCAATGCCCAAGATCAAGACCAACCGGGCAGCGGCCAAGCGTTTCCGCAAGACCGCCTCGGGCAAGTACAAGTGCGGCCACGCCAACCGTAGCCACATCCTCACGAAGAAAGCGACCAAGCGTAAGCGTAACCTGCGTCAGACGAATCACGTCCGCGCAGAAGACGCAGGCCGTCTGGACCGCATGCTTCCCTACCTCTGAGGACTGATACATGGCACGAGTAAAGCGTGGCGTACAGGCGCGTCGCCGCCACAAGAAAATCCTTGATCTGGCGAAGGGCTACTACAATGCCCGTCGCAAGGTCTTCCGCGTCGCCAAGCAGGCGGTCATCAAGGCACAGCAGTACGCCTACATCGGCCGTAAGCAGAAGAAGCGCAACTTCCGTTCGCTGTGGATCACCCGCATCAACGCGGCTGCCCGCATCAACGGCCTGAGCTACAGCCGTTTCATGAACGGCCTGCTGAAGGCTGGCATCACCCTGGACCGCAAGGTTCTGGCTGACATCGCCGTGCACGACGCAGCTGGCTTTGCTGCACTGGCCGAAAAGGCCAAGGGCGCACTGGCGGCATAAGTCCTTCCCGATGCCGTTGCCGTTCACGGAGAACGGTGTCAGGTAGAGGCAATGCATGGGGAAGGGCGCAAGTCCTTCCCCATTCTTTTTTGTGCCGGGCGCAGCCGTGCAGATGGCGGGCGACCGGCAAGCGGTTGCGACGGCGCGGCCCTTCGCGCATCGCGATGGCAGACCGACTGGAGTTCCGGCTACCCATGAGCGACATCCAATCCCTCACTTCCCAGGCGCTGGCCGATGTGGCCGCCGCGCAGAGCCCGGACGCGCTGGAGCAGCTGCGCGTGGCCCTGCTTGGCAAGAGCGGCAGCATCACCTCGCAGCTCAAGCAGCTCGGTGCGCTGCCGGCCGACGAGCGCAAGGCGGCCGGTGAGGCCATCAACCAGGCCCGCGACGCGCTGAGCAGCGCGCTGGGCGAGCGCAAGGCGGTGCTGGAAGATGCTGCGCTCGATGCGCGGCTGGCTGCCGAGGCGATCGACATCACGCTGCCGGGCCGCAGTGGCGAACGCGCCGGCCTGCACCCGATCACCCGCACCCTCGAGCGCATCACCGGCATCTTCGGCCGGCTGGGCTACGAGTTGTCCGAAGGGCCGGAGATCGAGGACGACTGGCACAACTTCGAGGCGCTGAACTTCCCGCCGCACCATCCGGCGCGCGCCATGCATGACACCTTCTACTTCGGTGACGGCCGACTGCTGCGCACGCATACCTCCGGTGTGCAGGTGCGCTACATGGGCGAACACCAGCCGCCGCTGCGCATGATCGCCGCCGGCAAGGTCTACCGCAGCGACAGCGACCAGACCCATTCGCCGATGTTCCAYCAGRTCGAAGGCCTGCTGGTYGACGAGMMYTCGASCTTYGCSGAYCTGAAGGGCACGCTGKCCGARTTCRTSCGYGCSTTYTTCGAGCGCGATTTCGAGATGCGYTTCCGCCCCAGCTACTTCCCGTTCGTTGAACCCGGCGCGGAAGTGGACATCGCCTGGCAGCAGCCCGATGGCAGCACCCGCTGGCTGGAAGTGCTCGGCTGCGGCATGGTGCACCCGAACGTGCTGCGCAACGTCGGCATCGATCCGGAACGCTACACCGGCTTTGCCTTCGGCATGGGCGTGGAGCGTTTCGCGATGYTGCGCTACGGCGTCAACGAYCTGCGCGCGTTCTTCGAAAATGACGTGCGCTTCCTCAAGCAGTTCGCGTAACGCATAAGGTAGCGCCGGGCCATGCCCGGCGGACTCAACAACGC
>NZ_JBFTNR010000699.1:0-2193 GCF_056665995.1 Stenotrophomonas sp. 05L44_2 | reverse complement strand
GTCATGAGTCACTCCACGCACAGCGTGGAAGTGGACTCACTCGTTGGGCGGCGTGGTTGCCTTGGCTTCGCTACCGAAGTTGCCATCGGCCTCGGCCGCCAGGTAGGCAAACACGGTATAGGCCGCCACGTTCTGCGCCAGCGCCTTCGGATCGATCTTGTCGAGGGTGTCGTCGGCGGTGTGGTGCAGGTGGAAGTAATCCGAGCCATCCTGCGCCAGCCAAGCCCATGCGCCACCCTTGGCGGCCAGCGGACCGACATCCGGCCCCGGGCCACCCTTGTCGGCGGCGTACTCGATGCCCAGCGGCTTCATCACCTCGGCAATCTGCCTGGTTGCCTCGCGCGAGCCTTCCGGGTTCGGCGAACCGGTGTTGAAGGCGTAGATGCGGCCAGCACCGAAATCGCTCTCGGCGGCCAGCTGGTGCAGGGCTACGTCCTTGGCATGCGCCTCGGCGTAGGCCTTGCCGCCATACAGGCCCTGTTCTTCGTTGGCGAAGGCGACCACGCGGATGGTGCGCTTCGGCGCCTGCTTCAGCTGGCCGATCAGATGACCGGCGGCCATGGTGATGCCCACGCCTGCGCCGTCATCGACCGCGCCGGTGCCCAGGTCCCACGAGTCCAGGTGTCCACCGATCACCACCACTTCCTTCGGCAGCGTGCGGCCGGTGATCTCACCGATCACGTTGTACGAGGTCGCCGTGCCATCCCAACCGCAGTCCAGTGCGACCGTCACCGTGGTTGCGCCACGGGCAAGCAGGCGCGCCAGCTGGTCGGCGTCGGGCACCGACAGCGCCGCCGACGGC
Source organism: Stenotrophomonas sp. 05L44_2 (assembly GCF_056665995.1). NCBI lineage: Bacteria > Pseudomonadati > Pseudomonadota > Gammaproteobacteria > Lysobacterales > Lysobacteraceae > Stenotrophomonas > Stenotrophomonas sp. 05L44_2. The sequence goes on along the minus strand of NZ_JBFTNR010000699.1, from coordinate 1,391 downwards.
ACCGGGGTCAGGCCGTCATCGAAGCGGGTGATGCCGGTGTGCGGCACGCGGTGCGAATCGGTACCGGCCGAGCGCATCAGGAAACCGATCGCGCCCTTGCGGATGGCCTCGGACGGGCCCTTGCTGCGGATCGCGCCGCCACGGCCATAGTCGCGGCCATCGCGGAACGGCAGCATCTGGTAATCGACGAAGGCGATCTTGCCCTTCAGCGAACCCGCCGGTGCGGCCTGCAGCGCGGCCAGATCGGCAAACCGCACCACCTCGGCYTCGACCGTACCGCCCGGGCTGCCACCCAGCGCGGTGATCTGCAGCGGTTGCGGGTTCCTGCCGGTCACGGCGGCGTGTTCACTGCGGCGCTCCCATTTCGGGAAGGTCACCGGTTCCTTCCACACCTTGTCAAAACCCAGTGCCTTGAACTTGGCTTCGGCCCAGGCCACGGCACGGGCGTCGGCCTCGCTGCCGGCGATGCGAGGGCCGATCTCGGTGGTCAACGATTCGACCACCTTCCAGCCGGTGTCATCGGCCAGCGCCTGGTCGCGCAGCTGCGCGGCGGTGGCCAGCGAAGCCGGCGGCAGGGTGGTGGCACGCGGCGCCGCGAAGGCCGGCGCGGCCAGCAGGGCGAGGGAGGATGCGATGGCAAGGACGCGGCGACGCATGGACAGCTCCGGGAAGGGTGTAAGCCTTGGAGCTTAACAGTCGTTCAGCGCCGCGCATGGGCGGGAGGTCATGGCCGGCGCGGATGCTGTTTTCCGCCAGATGCAGCAAAGCGAAAGCCCCGCCGGAGCGGGGCTTTCGCAGGCCTCTGCGGTAGCGCCGGGCATGCCCGGCGAGCGCAGCGGCAAGATGGCGTTCCGCCAGGCATGGCCCGGCGCCACCAACCTTATTTCTTCAGGCTGTCGCGGATCTCGCGCAGCAGCACCACTTCCTCGGCCGGCGCTGCCGGTGCCGCTTCCTTCTTGCGCGACAGGCGGTTGATCACCTTGATCACCAGGAAGATGGCGAACGCCACGATCACGAACTGGATCAGCGTGTTGATGAAATCACCGTAGCCGATCACCACGGCCGGGATTTCCTTGCCATCAGGCCCGATGCTGGCCGGCGACAGTGTCCACGCAAGCTGGGAGAAATCGACCTTGCCGATCAGCATGCCCAGCGGCGGCATGATGATCTTCTCCACCAGCGCGGTGACGATCTTGCCGAAGGCAGCGCCAATCACCACGCCGACGGCGAGGTCGATGACGTTGCCGCGCATCGCGAATTCCTTGAACTCGGTGAGCATTCCCATTGTTGTTTTTCTCCTGAGGGCGAGGGGGGACAGCGCGAAGGGTAGCGCAGGTGATGTCAGCCGGCGATCACGCCGTGGCGTTCGGCCACGTTCTCAAGGCGTGCAC
>NZ_JBFTNR010000698.1:0-2196 GCF_056665995.1 Stenotrophomonas sp. 05L44_2 | reverse complement strand
GGCACGGTGATGCTGCCGTCGGCGTTCTGGTAGTTCTCCATCACCGCGATCATTGCGCGGCCGACGGCCACGCCCGAGCCGTTCAGGGTGTGCGCCAGCTCCGGCTTGCCGGTGGCCGGGTTGCGCCAGCGGGCCTGCATGCGGCGGGCCTGGAAGTCACCACAGTTCGAGCACGAAGAAATCTCGCGGTAGGTCTCCTGCGACGGCAGCCAGACTTCCAGGTCGTAGGTCTTGATGGCCGAGAAGCCCATGTCGCCGGTGCACAGCAGCACCTTGCGGTACGGCAGGCCGAGCTTCTCCAGCACCACTTCGGCGCAGCGGGTCATGCGCTGGTGTTCGGCGTCGCTGTCTTCCGGGCGGCAGATCGAAACCAGCTCGACCTTCTCGAACTGATGCTGGCGGATCATGCCGCGCACGTCGCGGCCACCGCTGCCGGCTTCGGAACGGAAGCACAGCGAATGGGCGGTCATGCGCAGCGGCAGGCGCTCGGCGTCGAGGATCTCGTCGCGGGCGATGTTGGTCAGCGAGATTTCCGAGGTCGAGATGAGGTAACGCTTCTGCTCACCCAGCTGGGTGATGAACATGTCCTCTTCGAACTTGGGCAGCTGGCCGGTGCCGTACAGGCTGTCGGCGTTGACGATCACCGGCACGTTGGTTTCCTGATACTCATGCTCGCCGCTGTGCAGGTCGAGCATGAACTGGGCCAGGGCGCGATGCAGGCGGGCGATCGGGCCACGCAGCACGGTGAAGCGCGAACCGGACAGCTTGGCGGCGGTCTCGCCGTCCAGCCACTTGTTGCGGGCGCCCAGTTCGACGTGGTCGAGCACCTTGAAATCGAACTGGCGCGGGGTACCCCAGCGCGACTGCTCGACGTTCTCGCTCTCGTCGGCGCCAGCCGGCACGTCATCGGCGGGAATGTTCGGGATGCCCATGGAGATCGTGTCGATCTTCTCGCGCAGCTCGTCCAGGGCCACTTCCGAGGCCTTCAGCTCATCGGCGAACGCGGCAACCTCGGCCATGATGGCCGAAACGTCTTCGCCCTTGGCCTTGGCCTGGCCGATAGCCTTGGAACGGCTGTTGCGCAGGCTCTGCAGCTCCTGGGTACGCACCTGGATGCGCTTGCGATCGGCCTCCAGTGACTCCAGGGCAGACACGTCGAGCTCGAAGCCGCGGCTGGTGCGCAGGCGTTCGGCGAGGTCGGCGGGCTGGTGGCGGAGCAGGGCTGGATCAAGCATGGCAGGCGTCGTGGTGGGTAACAGGAACGGGATTATCGCCTGTTATACGGAATTCTGCCGCCCGGTTCATTCCGGCCGTGGCAGAATCGAGGCATTCCGTACTGGTCTGGTCCATGTCTGCTCCCCGTCCGTCGCCTGCCAAGTCGTTCACCGTGCATATCCCGCGCAACGCCCTGAAGATCGCCGGCATCGCCTTCGGCGTGGGCATCCTGCTGTTCGTGCTGGTCTGGCTGACCGGACGCGACAAGGAATTCTTCCGTGCCGACCCGGCCGCGCAGACGCCGCAGGAAACCGCCCAGGTGGAACCGCTGCCCGAACCACTGGCCGCGGCGGCCGGTTCCAGCGACATGCCAGACGCCAAGCCGGCCCCGGTGCCGGACGAGGAAGATGCGCCGAAGCTGGTGGAAACCGCCCCGCCCCCGCCACCGGCCACGGTTGAACCCGCTCCGGCCGCGCCGGGTACTGCGGCACCGGCAACCGCCAATGCGCAGCCGATGCCGATTGCCGGCCAGTCGCCGCCGCCGGCCTACCCGGCCGCCGCCCTGCGACGCGGTGAAGCGGGCAGCGTGGTGGTGCGGGTGGAGGTGGACGCCACCGGCTACCCGAACAACGTGACTGTGATCCAGCGCAGCGGTTCGCGCGAGCTGGACCGTGCAGCAACGGACGCGGTGCGTCGCTGGCGCTTCAGCCCGGCAGTCAGCAATGGCCAGCCGGTACCCGGCAGCATTGAAGTGCCGTTCGACTTCAAGCCGCAGTAACTGAACGCTTCCCCGCAGAAAAGCTGAACCTTGCAGGTTGCGTTGACGCAATGCTGACACGCTTCGACGCCGCCTCGGGCAACACTCTGGGCGTCGTTACTGACGTGAGGAGTTTGCGATGACTGCCACCACCCACGAGAACCTTCATTCGCCGCAACTGCAGCAGGACCGCGAGCTCGAGCCGCGCTCGACCTCCCCTTGGC
>NZ_JBFTNR010000697.1:0-2199 GCF_056665995.1 Stenotrophomonas sp. 05L44_2 | reverse complement strand
GGTCGCTGTCCAGGCTGACGGCCGGCGCGCTGCTGCTGGCGATGGTCTCGATGCTGGGCTTTGCGGCCTTCAGCACGCAGCTGGGCGTGGCCTTCCCGCTGGCCTTCGTGATCGGTGCGGCACTGTTCGCAGCGATGGCCGGCCTGTATGCGGCCGCGCCGGTGGTGTTCGCCGCCGAAGTGCGGACCACCGGCCTGGGCTGGGCCATCGGCATCGGCCGGGTCGGTGCGATCCTCTCGCCACTCACGGTGGGTGTTCTGGTCGATGGTGGCTGGCAGCCGTCCTCGTTGTACGTGCTGTGCGCTGCGCCGCTGCTGCTGGCGGCATGGGCGTGCCTCGGCCTGCGCGTGGGCGTGGGTCAGAACCGGCGTTGAACCGATGGCCGGAGCACATCACTCAATGTGCGATTATCGAATCGAATGGCCGAATATCGCATTGACCGGGCGGCGTGCCATGGCGACCATGTCCGGGTCGTGTTTTCCCTTCGCAGTGGCCCTGCAGCGTGGCGGTGATGACCGCCGGCAGGCAGGGCAAGGAGCAATGCAGTGATCGACAAGAGCGTAGCCAGCGTGGAAGCAGCGGTGGCCGATATCCATGATGGCGCGACCGTGATGATCGGCGGCTTTGGCACTGCCGGCATGCCCGACGAGCTGATCGATGCGCTCATTGCACAGGGTGCGCGCGAGCTGACCATCATCAACAACAATGCAGGCAACGGCGATACCGGCCTGGCTGCGCTGATCAAGCACAAGCGCGTTCGCCGCATCGTCTGCTCCTTCCCGCGCCAGGCCGATTCGCAGCACTTCGACGCGGCCTACCGCGCCGGCGAGATCGAACTGGAGCTGGTGCCGCAGGGCAACCTGGCCGCGCGCATCCATGCGGCAGGTTCCGGGCTGGGCGCGGTCTTCACGCCCACCGGCTATGGCACGGAGCTGGCCCAGGGAAAGGAAACGCGCGAGATCGACGGTCGCCACTACGTGCTCGAGTACCCGCTGCATGCCGATTTCGCGCTGATCAAGGCCGAGCGCGGCGATCGCTGGGGCAACCTGGTGTATCGCCGGACTGCACGCAACTTCGGCCCGCTGATGGCGATGGCCGCACGTTGCACCATCGTGCAGGTGCGTGAGGTGGTGCCGCTGGGCGAACTGGACCCGGAGGCCGTGGTGACCCCCGGCATCTTCGTGCAGCGCGTGGTGCCGGTGGTCGTAGAAGGAGTGCAGGCATGAACAAGCTCAGCCGCGAACAGATGGCCGCGCGCGTGGCGCGCGATATTCCCGAAGGGGCCTACGTSAACCTGGGCATCGGCCTGCCGACCACGGTGGCCAACTTCCTGCCGGCGGACAAGGAGATACTGCTGCAGTCGGAAAACGGCCTGCTGGGCATGGGCCCGGCACCGGCGCCCGGCCAGGAAGACCCGGACCTGATCAATGCCGGCAAGCAGCCGGTTACCCTGCTGACCGGTGGCTGCTATTTCCACCACGCCGATTCGTTCGCGATGATGCGTGGCGGCCACCTCGACATCTGCGTGCTCGGCGCCTTCCAGGTCTCGGCACACGGTGACCTGGCCAACTGGAGCACCGGCGCCTCCGACGCGATTCCCGCCGTGGGCGGYGCMATGGACCTGGCCATCGGSGCCAAGCAGRYSTKSGTSATGATGGACCTGYTSACCAAGCAGGGYGMRAGCAAGYTGGTGSMSGAATGCAGCTATCCGCTGACCGGCCTGCGCTGCGTGTCGCGCGTGTATACCGATGTGGCGGTGTTCGACCTCGGCGCCGACGGCGCGACCGTGCTGGAAATGGTCGAGGGCGTGGACATCGATCAACTGCGTGAACTGACCGGCCTGCCGTTGGCACTGGCCGGGGGAGTCTGAAATGCCGCTGCACGAGACCTATATCGTCGATGGCATCCGCACCCCGATCGGCCGCTACGGCGGCGCGTTGTCCGGTGTGCGCGCCGACGACCTCGGCGCGATTCCGCTGAAGGCACTGCTGGCGCGCCACCCGCAGCTGGACCCGGCGCTGGTGGAGGACGTCTACCTGGGCTGTGCCAACCAGGCCGGTGAGGACAACCGCAACGTCGCCCGCATGAGCCTGCTGCTGGCCGGCCTGCCGGTGAGCGTGCCCGGCAGCACGATCAACCGCCTGTGCGGTTCGGGCCTGGATGCGATCGGCACCGTGGCCCGTGGCATTGCTGCCGGCG
>NZ_JBFTNR010000696.1:0-2199 GCF_056665995.1 Stenotrophomonas sp. 05L44_2 | reverse complement strand
CCCCGGTGGCGCGAAAGCGTGTCGACCAAGGTCGACACCTACCGGAACAGATCGCTTGCAGGACCGACGGGGTAGTGCCGGCCGCTGGCCGGCAACGCGGTGGTGCGAAAGCGTGTCGACCAAGGTCGACACCTACCGGAACAGATCGCCTGCAGGACTGATGGGGTAGTGCCGGCCGCTGGCCGGCAACCCGGTGGCGCGAAAGCGTGTCGACCAAGGTCGACACCTGCCCGGGCAGATGCGCTTCAACCAACCTTCGAAGGGCCGGTGCGCCAGCGGCTGGGCACCAGCCCGAAGCGCTTGCGGAATGCGGCAGCGAAGTTGCTGGGATGCCGATAGCCGGTTTCCGCAGCCGCCTGTTCCACGCTCCAGCCGGATTCGCGAAGGCCCTGCTCGGCATGTCGCATGCGTTGTTCGTGCAGGTAGTCGAACACCGAGCAGCCATACGCCTGGACGAAGTGCCGGCGCAGTGCGCTGGGGCTCATGCAGGCCAGTTGGGCAAGTTCCAGCAGGCTGTGCGCATGGCCAGGGTCGTCGTGCAGGAACGTCCGTACGCGTTCCAGCCGTGCCCGCTGGCCACTGCGCAGCGCACGCGCACCTTCGGCGTGCAGATCATCGGCCTGCAGGCCGGTGGACAGCAGCTGCAGGGCAATGCCCTCGCGCCACAGCGCGTCCAGGCCATCCTGCCAGGGGCTGTCGAACAGCTGCGCGAGAGGCGGCAGCATCGCGTGCGGAATCGCCCAGTGCCTGCATTCCATGTGTGAACCCAATGCCCGCTGCAATTGCGGTTGCCGCAGCAGGTCCGGGTCCAGATCGGCTGGCACCATCAGGCTGATGCCACGCAGGCGCATATTGCCGGGATGGACGCCGACCATTGCCACATGGTCGCGGTGGCTGGTGGTCACGGCGGTGCCTGCGCGCAGGCTGAAGTCACTGCGGTTGGGAACCTGCACGTCGACCTGGCCCTGCAGCATCACGCGGATGACCAGGCCGGGCCGTTCGTGCGCTGTGGCGGTGTAGGCGATGCGGTTGTGCACATCCGATGCGAGCAGGCTCATGCCGCCGCGCAGGGTCTGTTCGTGCAGGTCGCCGTGACCGGCCCACTGTTCTTCGCGCAGGTGGCTTGGATCGGCACGGTAGTCATAGCCGTGTCGCTGGCCAAAACGGCGGTAATCGGCAAACGTGAAATATCGGGACATCGCTCGGCGCTCAACCATGGATGATGGGTGCCGGCGACGATGTGCCCGCACGTTCCATCGTGCACCTGCAGCGCGGATCGGTCCTGCGCTTTCAGAGTTGGAAATAGATTCCTGTCATTTTCTCCAATGCCAGCCCGAATGCGATATCCAACGGGTCAATCGATTGGCATTTACGGCCAAGTTGAAGATCGCGCAGCAATGCGCGTGCGTACTGTAACTGCTCGGGACGGGTGATCGATTCGTCTTCGTAGTGGTCAAAGAGCAGGCCGAACCGCGTATTGAGGGTAGTGAGGAAGCCGCTGTCGAACAGCAGATCGACCGTGGCATCGCTGAGCATCACTTCGTACAGATCGCCAGGCAGGCAGGAATCGGTATCCAGCCGCCGTTCGGCATCGGCAGAAAGTGGAACGCAGGCTGTACGCATGGGAGCTCAGGTGGCGGGCATGCGCGCAAGTATCACGCATGCAGCGCTTTCGTCACGACGAAGGGCGTAGTGTCGGCGAGGTCGGACGGTTCTGTCCGCATCGATTTCCCAACAGATGGAGACCACAGATGATTGATTACCGACTCAACGGAAAAACCGCGATCGTCACCGGCGGTGTATCCGGTATCGGCCTGGCGGTAGCGGAAACGCTCGCTGAATCGGGCGCGCGCATTTCGGTGTGGGACCTGAAGCAGGATGCGGTGGATGCCACGGTGGCCACGCTGCGCAACCAGGGGGCCGAGGCCATCGGTGTCGCGTTGGATGTCACCGACGAGGCGGCGGTGGAAGCGGCGGTGCAGCGCACGGTGAAGGAACTGGGCGGCGTGCATGTCGCAGTGAATAACGCTGGCATCGGCGGGCCAGCGGCAAGCAGCGGCGACTACCCCATTGATGGCTGGAAGCGCGTGGTCGATGTGAACCTGACCAGCGTGTTCCTGTGCCAGCGGGCGCAGATCCAGGCGATGCGCACGGCGGGCAGCGGCGGCAGCATCATCAACATGGCCTCCATCCTGGGCC
>NZ_JBFTNR010000695.1:0-2202 GCF_056665995.1 Stenotrophomonas sp. 05L44_2 | reverse complement strand
CCGCTGAGCAGATCCAGCGAGGCGAACTGGCGCGCCACGGTGAACGGATCGCTGTACGAGGTGGAGAGCGTGCCGGCCAAGCCGATCTTCTTCGTCGCCGTCGCCAGCGCCGACAGCAGCGAGATCGGCTCGAAGCGGTTGAGGAAATGCGGGATCGACTTCTCGTTGATGTACAGCCCGTCGGCAACGAAGCCGAAGGCAATGCCGTTGTCCTCGGCGGTACGCGCGATGTCGATGTAGTAGCCCAGGTTGACGCTGGCATCGGGCACGTTGGACGGGTGCTTCCACGCATGCATGTGGCTGCCGGGGCCCTGCAGCATGATGCCGAAGGGGATGGGACGCGGGGTCGTGCTCATGGAGTGGCTCCAGCAGTCAGGCCACCGCCGCGCGGGGCGCGGGCGACAGCAGTTCAAGGGACGTCAGGCGTGCGTCGAGGTCGGCCACCGGCGCGTCGAGGATGAATTCACCGACGCCGAAGCGGCGGTGCAGCGCATCCAGCTCGCTGCGTACATGCTGCCCATCGCCAGAGAGCACGCTGGGGCGTGTCTCTTCGATGCGGAAATCAGCAACCCCCACCTGCCGCGCGTATTCGGCAGCGGCCTCGGGACTGGGCAGGTTCACCGTCTGCCCTGGGGCCAGGTGCAGCTTGTAGACACGCAACGCGCCAATGTGGCGGGCGGCGGCCTCGCTGGTGGGCGCGGCGAAGGCCACAGTCGCCAGCAGCGGTGCATGCGCGGACACCGCGCGATAAGCCTCGAAGGCGGCCTCGATGTGCTTCGGGTCGCCATCGAAGTGCGCGGCATACACGAAGCGCCAGCCAAGTTCCGCAGCCTGCCGCGCGCTCTGCGGGCTTGCACCCAGCAGGAAGCGCTCCGGCGCCGTCTGCGGAATCGGCCGCGCCTGCGCATCAGCCTGCGTATCAGACAGATATCCTTCCAGGTCGCGCAGCTGCTGGTCGAAATCGGCGAATGCCGGGCGACCGGCGGCCAGTGCGGCAGTCGATGCCGGCAGACCACCCGGCGCCTTGCCCACGCCAAGATCCACGCGTCCGGGCGCAAGGGCGGCCAGCAGATTGAAATTCTCGGCCACCTTGTAGGGGGCGTAGTGGCGCAGCATCACCCCGCCACTGCCGATGCGGATGCGCCGGGTCTGCGCCAGCACCCACGCCGCCAGCACTTCCGGTGCCGGGCTGGCCAGCGTCGGCGCGGCATGGTGTTCGGCAAACCAGTAGCRGTGGTAACCCAGTTGCTCGGCGCGCTGCGCCAGTTGCAGGCTGTTGCGCAGCGCCTGTTCGGGCGTGCTGCCGTCGGCCACCGGGCTCTTGTCCAACACGCTGGTGAGGTAGCTCATCGTCACGTCCTCGCTCAGGGATGGGCCACGGGAATGCCGAGCAGGCCATTCAGTGCCGCCAGGATCGGCTCGGCACCGGAGATGTACTGGCGCTGCTGGTACTCACCACTGGCGTGCTCGTTGACCACCCCCTGCGGCAGCACCAGCTTCGGCAGCGACTGGTCCTGCTCACCGATCTCGGCGATCACCTCGCGGCGCGGCCGGCTGAAGCCGATGCGGCGCACATCCAGCTGTGCGTCCAGGCCCTCGATGCTCGACAGCGCACCTTCCAGCAGCAGGCTGTGCCGGCAGAAGAAGCGTTGGCCGGGCAGCTGGCCGTCCTCGAACTCGCGGTCCAGCAGGAACAGGATGGGTTTGTGGGTTGCGTCTACAGCCACGGGATCGTCCTCGTAGGGGCCGGCAATACACTGCCGCTTCGATATCGATGCTAGAGAAGGACGGCCCGATGCCAGCGCCGGAACTCGACAATCCACGGTCGGATCCGGCCATGCAGATGCAGGTTGGCAATAAGCAGACTGCCGGCCGTTATGGGCACGGGCGGCATCACGCCGCTTGCGCAGGTGCGCGCCAGCCCAGCGCCGGCGCGATGTCCTCGATCACCGTGCTGAGGATGCGCCGGTAGTCCTGCTCGGGCAGCTCATAGGGCAGTTCCACCCGCAGCTCGTCCACCTGCTGCAGTAGCGGATCGGCCTGCAACCGCGCGATGATCTGCGCCGTGCTGCCGACCACGTCGGGTGCGAACATCGTGCGTCGCGGTCCCTGCGGCGCCAACGTACGCGCATGCCGCTGCGCATTGAAGGCCTCGATCCGCTGCCGCGTGGCCGCATCCACACCCTCGGTGGGCACCAGCAC
>NZ_JBFTNR010000694.1:0-2202 GCF_056665995.1 Stenotrophomonas sp. 05L44_2 | reverse complement strand
CAACAACCGCAACTGGCCCGGTGCCTCGGCAATGGCGGCGGCGATGATCCTGTTGCTGCTGGTGCCGATCCTGCTGTTCAACCGATCCCAGCAGCGGTTGCTGGAAGGGAAGCAGGCATGAGCCCGCGTTCTGCCAAGGGCCTGGGCCTGGGCGTGCTGCTGCTCGGCTTCGCTTTCCTGTACCTGCCGATCCTGCTGTTGATGTTCTATTCGTTCAACAGCTCGCGGTTGGCCATGGTCTGGGCCGGGTTCTCCACCCGTGCCTACAGCGACCTGTTTGCCGACCGCGCGCTGATGGATGCGATGTGGACCAGCCTGGTGGTCGCGTTCTGGACCGCCTGTACCGCCACCGTGCTCGGCACGCTGGCGGCGATGGTGATGACCCGCTTCAAGCGTTTCCGCGGCAAGCCGTTCTTCGGTGCGCTGGTGACCGCGCCGCTGGTGATGCCGGACGTGATCCTCGGCTTCTCGCTGATGGCGCTGCTGGCCTCGATGGGCGCGATACCGGGCTTCCCGGCGCGCGGCCTGGCCACCATCTGGATCGCCCACGTCACCTTCACCCTGTGCTTCGTCACCGTGGTGGTGTCCTCGCGCCTGCAGGAGATGGACCTGTCGCTGGAAGAAGCGGCGATGGATCTCGGCGCGAGCCGGCTGACCGTGTTCACCCGCATCACTCTGCCGATCATCGCCCCGGCGCTGGTGGCCGGTTGGCTGCTGGCGTTCACCCTGTCGCTGGATGACGTGGTGGTGGCCAGCTTCGTTGCCACGCCGGGCTCGACCACGCTGCCGATGAAGGTGTTCGCCTCGGTACGCATGGGCATCAGCCCGAAGATCAATGCGCTCGCCACGCTGCTGGTGTCGGCAGTGTCCATCGCTGCGGTGATCGGCTGGTACATCAATGCGCGTGCGGAGAAGCGACGCCAGCGCGACCTGCAGCTGGCCCGCCAGGACAACGGCTGAGCCGGCAACATCCGGCTCACGGCGGCCGGCGCACAATGGGGGTCTACCTGATGGAGACCCCCCATGACCGTCGAGATCATCAACCCGGCCACCGGCCAGGTGACCTACCGCCATGAGCTGATGGATGCCGCTGCCATCGAGCAGCGCCTGCAGGCCGCAGCCGAGGCGTTCCCACGCTGGGCCGAGCGCTCGCTGCAGGATCGCGGGGCGATCCTCAAGCAGATTGCCGGCCAGCTGCGCTCGCGCCGCGATGACCTGCAGCAGGCCATGACCAGCGAGATGGGCAAGCTGAAGGCCGAGGCCCTGGCCGAAGTGGAAAAGTGCGCGACCACCTGTGAGTTCTATGCCGACCATGCCGCCGACTATCTGAAGCCGCAGCTGATCGACACCGAGGCCCAGCGCAGCTACGTGCGCTATGAACCGATCGGCTGCGTGTTCGCGGTGATGCCGTGGAATTTCCCGATCTGGCAGGTGTTCCGCTTCCTGGCCCCGGCGTTCATGGCCGGCAACGTGGCGCTGCTCAAGCACGCCAGCAACGTGCCGCAGTGCGCCGACCTGATCCTGGCGGTGTGCCGCGATGGTGGCCTGCCGGACGGTGTGTTCGACGTGCTGCACATCGACAACGACCAGGCTGCCGACGTACTGCGCGATGCACGGGTGAAGGCAGTCACCCTGACCGGCAGCGAGCGGGCAGGGCGCTCCATCGCGTCCAATGCTGGCAGCCAGTTGAAGAAGTCGGTGATGGAGCTGGGCGGCAGCGACGCCTTCGTGGTGCTCGATGATGCCGACCTGGACAAGGCGGTTGCCGCCGCGGTGAAGTCGCGCTTCGACAACAGTGGCCAGACCTGCATTGCCGCCAAGCGCTTCATCGTGGTTGAAGCGGTGGCCGATGAATTCACCCGGCGCTTCGTCGAAGCCGCAGGCGAGCGTCAGTACGGCGACCCGAACGAGCGCGGCACCACGCTGGCGCCGATGGCCCGTGCCGATCTGCGCGACGAACTGCACAAGCAGGTGCAGGCCAGCGTCGCCAAAGGCGCGCGGGTGCTGATCGGCGGCGAACCGATCGCCGGTTCGCATGCGGGCTACCCGGCCAGCGTGCTCGACCAGGTGGGGCCGGGCATGCCCGCCTATGACGAAGAACTGTTCGGGCCGGTCGCTGCGGTCATCCGGGTCAAGGATGAATCCGAAGCGCTGCGCGTGGCCAATGACACCCGCTTCGGCCTCGGCGGCAGCGTGTGGACG
>NZ_JBFTNR010000693.1:0-2203 GCF_056665995.1 Stenotrophomonas sp. 05L44_2 | reverse complement strand
TGTCCGGACCGGTTCACCCACGGGTGTCAAGCCGGCGTCGGGTACAGCGGGCCTGTCGTTGAAGACCGAGGGAACCGCGCCGGTCAAGGACGTATCCCTGTCGGTCATACCGCGTCTGGGTAGTGGCAAGGAAGGTCCGCCCGGGGGCAGCTCTTGCTGGATGGTGGTAGGCGCCGCCGGCAGCCAGTCGCTGTATCTGCCTTATCCCTGCGGTCGCCAGTCCTGGCGGCAGCTCCAGTGACCCCTGTGCGAGGATCCACATCCATGCAGTCTTTCCGTGCGCCTCATCGCTCAGCGGGCTTTACGTTGATCGAATTGATGATCGTGGTGATCGTCATCGGCATCCTGGCGGCCATCGCCATTCCTTCGTACCAGCAGTACGTACTTCGATCACATCGTGCAGTAGCCAAAGCGGACCTGGCCGAGTACGCGCAACGTGCGGAGCGCTATCACTCCAGCAACAATTCCTACTCGGGCTACACCCTGCCCAGCAAGGTCTCGCCACGCGAGGGCGGGGCGACGCGATACGACCTGAGTTACAAGGGCGATGGTTCCACGTTCACGATCACGGCGTCTCCTTCGGGTACGCAGGTCAAGGACAGCTGCGGCAAGCTGACCCTCGACCAGGCCAACCGGAAGACCTCGGGAGGAGCGGTTTCCGATTGTTGGTAGTGGGTGTTGATCTTCCAGGATTCGACCAGTACAATGCGCCTCCCCGCCCGAATAGCTCAGCCGGTTAGAGCACTTGACTGTTAATCAGGGGGTCGTTGGTTCGAGTCCAACTTCGGGCGCCAGATACTGCAGAAGCCGCGAGAAATCGCGGCTTTTTGCTTTTCTTTGCTCTGTTCAGCACGGCAGATCGCGGTTGCTGCGTTCACTGCGGGTACGCCCGCCATTGTTGACCACCAGCTTGCCGTGCAGGTGTCTGCCAGCGCAGATGCGCAGGGTCAGATTGGCGCCGGGGCTTCGCCCATCCGCCTGGAAAAACAGGAGCGGCCGTCCGCTGCTGGCGTGTGCCAGGATCGAGACATCGTCGCGGCCACGGTGATGGGCCAGGATGGCTTCCGGCGTTGCTGGTGAGCCCCGCCGCAGGCCACTGCGATAGATGATCCAGCCGGCACTCCAGTCGTCCGTGCACTGATGCCCGTCTTCGCTGGCGCACACGCCGATCAGTTCACGCCGGATCAGCGCTTGGCTGCGCGCGCTGGAGAGACTGGCATGCAGCGTCAGCTGCAGTGCGTCGGCGCGGTGGCGCAGCAGTGTTGACTGCAGCGTCGGCCATCCTGCCGCCAGCAACACGGAAAGGACGGCAATAATCGTCACCAGTTCAATCAGTTGCATGCCAAGGGCGGGGCCGGGGACAGGGGGGCGTTTCAAGGGCGGGGTCATGGAGCGAGCGTCGCCCCTTTCAATGGGGGGCGCCATCGGGCATCCCCCTGCCGGTCTCCCCGGCTTCCCCTCAGCCGACCGTCACCGGACGCCCCCTATACTTACCTTCCCCGAGACCTGGCAACACCATGAGCGACAGTTTTCAACTTGTCTCGCCGTATTCGCCGGCGGGAGACCAGCCCGATGCCATCGCCAAGCTGACCAGTAATTTCGAGGCCGGCGTCGCCAAGCAGACCCTGCTGGGCGTCACCGGCTCGGGCAAGACCTACACCATCGCCAACGTCATCCAGCAGGTGCAGAAGCCGACGCTGATCATGGCGCCGAACAAGACCCTGGCAGCGCAGCTGTACGGTGAGTTCAAGGCGTTCTTCCCGCACAACGCGGTGGAGTACTTCGTCAGCTATTACGATTACTACCAGCCGGAAGCCTACGTGCCGTCGTCGGACACCTTCATCGAGAAGGACAGTTCGATCAACGAACACATCGAACAGATGCGGCTGGCGGCGACCAAGACCCTGCTGTCACGACCGGATGCGATCGTGGTGGCGACCGTGTCGGCCATCTACGGCCTGGGTGCGCCGGAAGACTACCTGTCGCTGCGCCTGATCCTGTCCAAGGGCGAGCGCATCGACCAGCGCGACCTGATCAATCACCTGACCCAGCTGCAGTACACGCGCAACGAATACGAGCTGCAGCGCGGTACCTTCCGCGTGCGCGGTGAAGTGATCGACGTGTTCCCGGCGGAGTCGGACAGTGAGGCCCTGCGCATCGAACTGTTCGATGGCGAGGTGGAAAAGATCACGATGTTCGATCC
>NZ_JBFTNR010000692.1:0-2211 GCF_056665995.1 Stenotrophomonas sp. 05L44_2 | reverse complement strand
TGGCGTGGATCTACTGGTCGACCAAGGTCGACACCTACCAAGAGCAGGCCATGCCACCCCGCCATCCCACAGGAAACCAGCTGTTGTCGTTGCCGTTGAGGTCGCCGGCCAGCGGCCGGCACTACCAATGCGGTGCAGGGCGCAGCCCTGCCGACTATTCCGGCTCGCGCTGCACCTGGCGCCACAACTCGCTGGCCAGCGCACGCACCGCATCATCGGCATCGGCGCGATGCAGCAGGCCGATCTCGTAGTTGTCGACAAGGGGCAGGTCGCGCTGACCATCGATGATGCGGTGTTCGCGGTTGATCGCGCGCCGTGGCAGCAGGCTGATGCCGATGCCGTCGGCCACCGCGCCCTGGATGCCGCTCAGCGAGGAACTGGTGAACGCGATGCGCCAGCGCAGGCCCAAGGCCTCGACGGCCTGGATCATCTCGTCGCGGTACAGCCCGCGCGGCGGGAAGGTGACCAGTGGCAGCGGGTCCTGCTGCAGGCTGCTGCTGCGCAGGCTGTCGATCCAATGCATCGGTTCGCGTCGGCAGTGCACGGCCTGGCGGGTGTTGCGACGCTGCTTGACCAGCACCAGGTCCAGCTCGCCATGGTCGAAGCCATGGGCCAGATCACGGCTGAGGCCGCTGCTGATTTCCAGCTTGACCTGCGGGTGGCGGCGACTGAAGGCGGCCAGCATGCGCGTGGTCTGCGGGTTCACGAAGTCCTCCGGCACGCCGATGCGCACCGCGGTCTCCACGGTGGCGCCGGCCAAGGCCTGGGCCAGTTCCTCGTTCAGATCCAGCATGCGCCGGGCATAGCCCAGCAGGGTGTGCCCGGCGTCGGTGGGATGCACGTCGCGGTGGCCGCGTTCAAGCAGGCGGTGGCCGGCAAGCTCCTCCAGGCGGCGGATCTTCTGGCTGACCGTGGACTGGGTTGAATGCAGGCGGGTAGCCGCGGTGGTGAAGCTGCCACAGTCGGCGACCATCACCAGGGCCCGCAGCAGGTCCAGTTCGAACACTGTTCTATTCGATTTGGCACTGTCTTGCATTTGAACATTTCACTTCTGGATACCCGTGCCGACTTCTACCATGCAGGGCAGGGGCCGGCAATGGCCGGCGCCATTGCGCATGAGGAGAGTCACGATGCACCACCCTCGCTCCCGGCAGCGCCGTTCGCCATTGGCCCGCATGCTGCTGCTGTGCCTGCTGGCCATGGTCATCCCGGCGTGTACGGCGACTTCCCGAAGCGACGCCGATGCGCAGCTGCGCGATGCCGCCAGCCGCGGTGATGCCCGCGCCGTGCGCGAGGCACTGGATGCGGGTGCTGATCTGGAGGCGCGTGACGGCCAGGGCCGCACGGCCCTGCTGCTGGCCACCCACGGCAACAGCGTGGACGCGGCGCGGGAACTGATCGAGGCCGGTGCCGACGTCAATGCCAAGGACGCGATGCAGGACAGCGCGTACCTGTATGCCGGCGCGCGCGGCCTGGATGAGATCCTGGCGCTGACGCTCGCCCACGGTGCAGACCTGCGCAGCACCAACCGCTATGGCGGTACCGCGCTGATTCCTGCGGCCGAACGCGGCCACGTCGCCACCGTGCGTACGCTGCTGCGCGCCGGCGTGGCCGTGGATCATGTCAACCGCCTGCACTGGACTGCACTGCTGGAGGCGATCCTGCTTGGCGATGGCGGCCCGCGCCACGTGCAGATCGTACAGTTGCTGCTGGACGCTGGCGCCAACCCCGAGCTTGCCGATGGCGACGGCGTAACGCCGCTGGCGCATGCCAAGCAACGCGGCTACACCAACATCGAAACCCTGCTGCGCCAGCATGGCGCGACGCGCTGACACCCGCCCCTTCCACCCGCACGCTGCCGTGCCCACCAGGATGCCGTCCATGTTCCGTTCCCATCCGTTGTCCCTTGCCGTCCTTCTTGCCGTTGCACCGCTGTCGGCGTCTGCCGCCGAGCGCGCCGATCTGCTGATCCGCAACGCCACGGTGGTCGATGTCGAGCACGCACGCAGCGTGCCCGGGCAGAGCGTGGTCATCCGTGGCGAGGACATCGTCGCGGTCGGTCCCGATGCGCAGCTACGCAGCCAGTGGAGCGCCAGCCGGCAGATCGACGCCAAAGGCAAGTACCTGATTCCAGGCCTGTGGGACATGCACGTGCATTTCGGCGGCGGGCCGGCGCTGGTGGAAGAGAACAAGGCGCTGCTGCCGCTATAC
>NZ_JBFTNR010000691.1:0-2212 GCF_056665995.1 Stenotrophomonas sp. 05L44_2 | reverse complement strand
GCTGGACGGCATGCACTATCGCGGCATGCTGCGCATCCATCGTCGTGACAGCGGTACCCGCATCTATGCCGTTGCGGCACATGCCCCGGCCGATGGCGGCAAGGCCGCACGCCTGCAGCGCGCCACGGCACTGATCGATCTGGTGGTGCGCAAGTATGCGCCGCTGCCTTCGGCGAGCCTCACCTATCTGGCGCGGCTTCTGGGCTATGGCGCACCGCATCTGGCGGAGGAGATCCAGCAGGCACTGCGGTTGGCGCGCGAGCAGCTGGCGGGCTGCAGCATCGATGGAACCACCTGGTACTGGCCGGCCGACGAGAACCCGCGTTCGCGGCGCTACCAGACCGATGAACAGGTGCGGCTGCTCGCGCCGTTCGATCCGGTGGCCTGGGATCGGCGACGGTTCGAACTGTTCTGGGGCTGGGTGTACCGGTTCGAGGCCTACACCCCGGCGGCCAAGCGTCGCTTCGGCTACTACGCGCTGCCGCTGTTGTGGCGCGACCAGGTGATCGGCTGGGCCAATGTCGCGGTGAAGGATGGGCAGCTGCAGCCCAGCTTCGGTTACGTCGATGGCAGCGCACCAAGGGACGTGGCATTCAGCAATGCGCTGGAGGACGAGCTGGAGCGGATGGCGAACTTCCTGCCAGGGTCGGGCGCGGCAACGCCGTGATCCTGCGTGCGGCGTCCTCCACGCTGCCTGCATGCCGCCTCGCCAATACTGCAGGCCCGCCGCTCGGGTACTTCCGCAATGGCTCGCCGCAAGACATTGCGCATTGCCACGTTCAACGTCAATGGCATCGGCACGCGCTTGCCGCATCTGCTGTCCTGGTTGCAGCGTGAAGCGCCCGACGTGGTGGCACTGCAGGAGCTGAAGGCGGTCGATGCCGCTTTTCCGGTCGACGCGCTGGAGCGGGCAGGGTATGGCGCACTGTGGCTGGGTGAGGCGCGCTGGAACGGGGTGGCGATACTGGCCCGCGATGCCATGCCTATCGAAAGCCGGCGCCGCCTGCCCGGCGAACCGGCCGATACGCAGAGCCGGTACCTGGAAGCTGCCGTGCATGGCGTTGTGGTTGCGGCACTGTACCTGCCCAACGGTAATCCGCAGCCGGGGCCGAAGTTCGACTACAAGCTGCGATGGATGCAGCGGTTGATCCGCCATGCGCGCACCCTGGTCGATCTTCCGCACCCGGCACTGCTGCTGGGGGATTTCAATGTCATTCCAGACGACGAGGATGTGTACGACCCGGCCTCGTGGCGGYGTGATGCGCTCATGCAGCCGGAGGTCCGCGATGCCTTCCAGCAGCTGCTGGCGCAGGGGTGGACCGACGCCCTGCGCACGGTGCATGGCGACCAGCGCATCTACACCTTCTGGGACTATTTCCGTCAGCACGCCGGACGCGATCGCGGCCTGCGCATCGATCATCTGCTGCTGAACCCGGTACTGGCCAAAGGGCTTGAGGATGCGGGTGTCGATCGTTGGGTGCGGCTGCAGGAAAAGGCCAGCGATCATGCGCCTGCGTGGGTCACCGTTACCCGCTAGTCGGCGCTGCCCGGCGGACGCATCTCGCGACGTACCCTGGCCCGCGTGCGATACAGCCGGCTGTCGGCCTTGTGGATGGTGTCGGCCACGGGTTCGCCGGGGACGTTGACGGCGGCGCCCATCGAGAACGCGGTGGGAGCACGCGCGGCGTTGCCCGCATACCAGGCTTCCAGCGCAGCCAGCCGCCCGGCCGCCGGTTCGATCAGCGCCACCAGGAACTCGTCGCCGCCCAACCGCACTGCCGCCTCATTGGCCCGCAGCGGCGCGCGCAGGAAGTCGGCGAACTCGACCAGCACCGTGTCGCCACGACGGTGCCCCAGGGTGTCGTTGACCTGTTTGAAGTGATCCAGGTCGAACACCAGGCAGGCCCACGACCGTGAGGCGACGTCGTCGAGCCGATGCAGGTACCGGCGGTTGTGGCACTGGGTCAGCGGATCCTTCAGCGACAGTTCGCGCAAGCGCTCTTCCTGCAGGCGCAGCGCGGTCACGTCCTGGGCGTGGCCGAGCACGAACGGGGGATGGGTCTCGGTGTCCAGTACGTTGTTGTAGGCCCAGTAGCGGCGGGTGCCATCGGCGGCGAGCAGCTCGATCACGCCTGCGTCGGTATGGTTGGCTTCGATGCGCCGCAGGTAGGCCTTGAACGCCTCGCGCTTTTCCGGCGGCATCAGGTCGCAC
>NZ_JBFTNR010000690.1:0-2213 GCF_056665995.1 Stenotrophomonas sp. 05L44_2 | reverse complement strand
GAGGCTGCGAGGGTGGCTGCGACAAGCAGTGATTTCATGGATGTTCCCTGGGGCGTGGACGACAAGCGTCGAACAGAAGAAAGGTGAATCAGGGTGACGACCTTATCCGTCCCGCACTTAATAGGCCTCGACCGGCGTTTTTGTATATGCATGACAGAAGGCGGTGGGGGAGGGACAGCGGCTTCATGCGCTCGCCACGCACCGAAGACAGCAACGTGACCGCCTCCGCTCTACGTTCTGCAGGCCCCCTCCGTTCGGCCTGACATGCTCGATACTGTTTCCATCCCTCCACTCGCCGACCGGGCGCGCCACGCGCTGCTGATGCAACCTGCGCTGCCACAGCCCGGCGGCGGCAACACGCTGCAGCGATGGCGCGCGCTGGCCCGGCTGGGCGCTGAGGACCTGTGCCTGGCCAAGGTTCTCGAAGCCCACTACGATGCCGCCGCCATCCTGCACGACCTGGGTGCACCGGCACCGGCCGACGGCACGCTATGGGCGGTGTGGGCAGCCGAAGGCCCTGCCTGCACCGTGCGCGCCGATGCGCTCAACCGCCTGCATGGCGACAAGCCGTGGTGTTCGGGCAGCATGTTCGTCGATGCCGCCCTGGTGACGGTTCGCTCGCCCGATGCAGCGCAGCTGTACAGCGTTGCCGCTGCGGATTGGCAGTCGCTGGATGCCGATCCGTGGCCAGCAGCAGGCATGGCCGGAATCCGTTCCACCACCGTCCGTTTCAACGCCGCACTGGCGCAGGCGGTGGGTGGGCGCGATGCCTATCTGCAGCGGCCCGGCTTCTGGCATGGYGGTGCAGGCATCGCGGCCGTCTGGTTCGGGGCTGCAACCGCAGTGGCCGAACGCATGCAACCTGCCTGCGCCGAGGGCCTGCGTGCGCGGCTGCTGGGCAAGGTGGACCTGGCATTGGCGCCGGCGGCGGCGCTGCTGCGCGAGTTGGCAGTGAAGATCGACCAGGCACCTGATCTGCCACATCGCGAAGACGTCGTCCGTGTCCGCAGCGTCGTGGAACGTGCCGCCAGCGAGGTGCTTGACCTTGCAGGCCGTGCATTGGGCCCGGCGCCCATGTGCATGGAGGCCACGCACGCGCAGCGATGGGCTGATCTGACCATCTTCCTGCGGCAGAGCCATGCAGACAAGGACTGGGCCTGGCTGGGCGCACAACGGGCGCTCCAGGAGGGACCGTGGAGCCTGTAGCCACCATCCACGGCACCGGGCCGGACGAGCACGCATGGCAGCAGTGCGACTGGCTGTGGAAGCAGCCCGGCATCGGCCTGGCGGACCTGTGCGGAGATGCCGCCCGGATTGTCGTGGTGGCGCCGCATCCCGACGACGAGATCCTCGGGTGTGGGGGGCTGCTGTGTGGTGCCGTCGAGCGTGGTGTGGCGGTGCAGGTCGTTGCCGTGACCGATGGCGAGGCCTGTTATCCGGACGAGCGCTGGTGGACGCCCCAACGTCTTCGCAACGCGCGCCGCGAAGAGCTGCGCGCGGCGTTGGCCGAGCTGGCGATCGGCGCCGATGCGATCTGCCATCTCGGCATCGACGATGGCGCCGTAAGCGCACACGAACAGGAACTGGAAGGCTGGTTGCAGCGCACTCTGCGCGACGACGATCTGGTGCTTGCGCCGTGGCGGTTCGATGGCCACCCCGATCACGAGGCCGCTGGCCGGGCCGCATGTCGTGCGGCTCACGCGGCAGGCTGCGCGCGCCTGGAATATCCCGTTTGGGGCTGGCATTGGCTGGAGCCTGCGCACGCACACATGGCGTGGCAGGCGCCGAAAGTGCTGGACATCTCCAACGCCATTGATCGCAAGGCACGGGCCATCGCCCGCTTCCGCACCCAGATCGGGACCGTCCCCCGCCTGCGCGCGGAGCCGATCCTGCCCGCCCACATCCTTGCCCGATTCTCCCGGAAAAACGAGGTATTCCTGGCATGAGTGCGCAACCTTATTTCGACCAGCTGCATGCCGCTGAAGATCCCTTCGGCTACCGCAGCCGGTGGTACGAAGAACGCAAACGCGCGTTGCTGCTCGCCAGCCTGCCGCGCGCCAGGTTCAACCGCGGCTGGGAGCTGGGCTGCTCCAACGGGGTGCTGACCGAGGCGCTGGCGCCTCGCTGTGAACGCCTTCTAGCCACCGATATCAGCCCCCGTGCCACCTTCCAGGCGCGCCGCAACCTGGCCCACCTGCCGCATGTCCAGGTGC
>NZ_JBFTNR010000689.1:0-2218 GCF_056665995.1 Stenotrophomonas sp. 05L44_2 | reverse complement strand
GTTTGAAGCCGCCCTGGAACATGGCGATGTTCTCGGCGTAGCTGGCGAACACTTCGTGATGCTCGCTGAGGCGGAAGTTGGCACCCACGCTGGGCAGGAAATTCCTGCTGGCCTTCAGCGAACCGGTGGCGAACTGGTTGTTCGAGCTCGGCAGGATCGGTGTCTTCGCATCGCCCGGCAGCACCTGCGCATCGGAGGTGGCGTGCGGGCTCTTGGCGCCGAACTCCAGGGTCAGGCGGTCATCGAGCAGGCGCCAGGTGTCCTTCAGGAAGAACTGGTGGGTCCTCCAGCGCGTACGCTGGGCGAACACGCCCACATCCGAGGGCAGGGTGTTCATGCCGCTGAGGTCGCGTGGACCGTCCACCGCCGTCTGGTAGCGTTCGGCGCTGCTGGTGTTGCGTTCGTACCAGACGCCACCTTCGAGGCGGTGTGCGCCCAGCTCCCAATCGAAGTACAGCGTGCCRCCATCGCGGTCGATGGTGTAGATGGTGTTGCGGAAGATGATCGGGATTTCCTGCGCGGTGCCTTTGTTGGACCACGCACCGCTGTTCCAGTTGTGGCCTTCGCCGCGGTCATCGTGGTGGTAGGCCAGTGCCCGCAAGCTGAAGCCATCGGCCAGGAAGAAATCACCGGCCAGGTAGTACAGGTTGTCATCGCGCAGGATCTGCCCGGCGGTGAATGCGCCGTCGGCGTCCTTGTCCGGACCGCTGTTGTCGCACTTCTTCGCGTTGAGGCTGGCGGTGTTGCAGTAGGCCTTGGCCACGGCCTTGTTCCAGTCCGGTGCGTAGCCGCCCCAGTCCCAGCCCAGGCCGCGGGACATCTCGTCCTTGGACAGGTAGAAGTAGTCCGCCTGGCTGGTCCGCGAAGTGTCGACGAAACCTGTGATCTGGCCGCTGCCGAAGTTCCACACGCCCTTCGCGTTGAACTGCTTGGTAGTGGATTTGTTGTACGCGGTCTGGTCGTTCCACAGGTCCGAGACCGCGTTCATGCCCGATACGTAGCCGGAGAATCCGTTGTACTCGCCGCTGTCCACGCGCACGAAGGTGCGACGGTTGGCATCGCTGCCGATGGTCTGCACCACGCGGCCGCCCAGTTCCTGCGCTGGGCCGTCGGAGGTATAGGAAATGGTGCCGCCGAGGTTGCTGGTGGACGGCGTGCCGAGGCTGCCGATGCCCACCGCCAGTKCGGCGCCCGCCATGTTCTCGCTGATCAGCGCACGGTTGATGGTCAGGCCGTTGTAGTTGTTGTACGCACCATCGCCCAGCGGCACGCCGTCCAGCGTGTAGCCCAGGCGGGTGGAGTTGAAACCGCGCAGGCTCAGGGTCATCGACTGTTCGTTGGTGCCCAGCGCGTCGGCCGACTGCGCGTTGACGCCGGGCAGCAGGTTGAGCGTCTTCTGCAGGCTGGTACCCGGCGGCAGGATGTCCAGATTCTCGCGGGTGATGCGCTGCACCTGGCGCGCCTCGCCACTGCCGATGACTGAAACCGCATCGAGTTCGGTGGCCGACGGCGCCTGCTGCGCCCACGCGGTCGGTGCAAGGGCCAGGGACAACGCAGCAGCCAACAGGGTCTTGGTCATGGAACAGGCACTCAGGCAAGCGCGAGCCGCCGCATGGAAGCGGAGCTCAGGCAGATGAAAGGGGAAACACGCGATGCGATCACGGGCGCCTTGGGCGCCGCGCGATCAACGTGAAAATGGTGCGCTAGACAGATGACTGTCTGGTGACATGGTCATCGAACCCCGTGCCACGGGTAGATGCCAACCTTGGTTGGCATGCGGCGCTGCGGACCGCTGCGTTGTGTTGTCGAGAGGCGCCAACCAAGGTTGGCATCTACCGGAGTGGCAGCGTCGACGGGATCAACCCGCGTTGCGCGGCTTGCGTGTGCGTTTGGGTTTTGCTGCATCAGCGCCGCTGGCGGCACCATCCTGCAACGCCTGCAGCCACGACAGCGTATCGACATAGTCGATGAAGTGGCGCAGATACCCGGGGCTGGTCGCCTGCATCGTGTCCAGCATGCGCTGCACCAGCACCGCCGAGTTCAGCGGGCCACCATCCGCCGGGGCTTCGGTGCGCAGCGAGYGGCGCACCTGCAGTTCGCTGCGCAGCTSGGACCACTCGCGGCGCACGTCGTCCAGCATCGGCACCTGCGGGTAGTGCAGCAGCGATCGCGACCCGCTGTCGAGGTCGCGCACCAGGGCACGCAATCCCTCCAAAGG
>NZ_JBFTNR010000688.1:0-2225 GCF_056665995.1 Stenotrophomonas sp. 05L44_2 | reverse complement strand
TCCTGGTGCTGTGCGCCGGCATCATCGCCCGCACGCCGCTTGCCGAGCCCTCCCACGTGAGCCACCGCATCATGCCCGTCCTGCCGCAGGCCGCTGTCGATGGCGACCTGGCCGATCCGCTGCCGCAGCGCATCCTGCTGGTGGAAAATTCCCGTGCCTTCACCGGCATGCTGCGCGAAGCCATCGAACAGCGCCTGGAGCTGCCGGTGGTGGTGGCCAGCTCGCTGGCCGAAGCCGATCGCCTGCTCAGTGAAGAAGGCGGCTGGTTCCTGGTGCTGACCGGGCTGGTGCTGGCCGATGGCGACCGCGACGCGGTGGTCGAGTTCTTCCTCAAGCGCAACCTGCCGACCGTGGTGGTCAGCGGCGTGTACGACGAGGACCTGCGCAAGCGCGTGCTGCAGCAGCAGATCATCGATTACGTGCTGAAGAACACTCCGGGCAGCATCGACTATCTGGTCTGGCTGGTGCAGCGCCTGGAACGCAACCGGCGCATCGCCGCGCTGGTGGTGGACGACTCGCCGTCCGCACGCGGCTATGCCGCCGCCCTGCTGCGCATGTACGGTCATGAGGTGTACGAGGCGGCCGATGGCAGCGAAGGCCTGGCGGCGATCGAGGCGCACCCGGCGATCCGCCTGGCCGTGGTCGACCAGGAGATGCCGGGCATGCAGGGCGTGGAGTTCACCCGCCGCCTGCGTACCCTGCGCTCGCGCGACAAGGTGGCGGTGATCGGCATTTCCGGCAATACCGATGCGTCGCTCATTCCGCGCTTCCTGAAGAACGGCGCCAATGACTTCCTGCGCAAACCCTTCTCGCGTGAAGAGTTCTTCTGCCGCGTCTCGCAGAATGTGGACCAGCTGGAACTGATCGGCACGCTGCAGGACCTCGCTACCCGCGATTTCCTCACCGGCCTGCCCAACCGCCGCTGCTTCCTGGAACAGAGCCAGCGCCAGCTGCCGCAACTGCAGCTGCATGGCCAGTGCGTGGCGGTGGCGATGATCGACATCGACCATTTCAAGCACATCAACGACACCCACGGCCACGAAGCGGGTGACGATGCGCTGCGTGCGGTAGCCCGTGCTGTCGGCGACCACGCGCGCGGCCAGGACCTGATCGCGCGCTTCGGCGGCGAGGAGTTCTGCCTGCTGGTGCCGGACATGGAACAGGACGAAGCCCTGCTCTATTTCGAGGAGCTGCGCCAGCGCATCGCCGCGCTGGAAGTGGACATCGGCAGTGCCACGCTGCGCATGACGGTCAGCATCGGCCTGTGCTGCCTGCGGCCGCAGCGTGATGCGCTGCACCGGCTGATTTCCGAGGCCGATCGCCAGCTGTACCTGGCCAAGGCCGGAGGCCGCAACCGGGTCAGCTGCACCACGGTGGCCAGCCCGCTGCGCCCGCGCGAGGCTGCGCTGTCCTGACAGGCATGCCTTGATCCAGATCAACGCCGCCCGTGGGCGGCGCCTCTACAGTCGGCCCCGACATCAGCATGAAGGGGAGCCGGGGATGGCACTACTGGTCTGGCAGGACGATCTGAACATCGGCATCGATGTGATCGATCAGCAACACCGCCGCATCATCGAAATGCTCAACCACCTGCACGTGGCGCAGACCAGCCTGCAGCGGGCAGCGGTGGGCGAAGTGATCGACGAGGTGGTGGACTACACCATGTCGCACTTCGCATTCGAAGAAGAGCTGATGGAGGAGGCAGGCTACCCGTTCTGTGCCGCGCACAAGCGTGTGCATGAGGTCTTCATCAAGCGGGTATCGGAATACCGCATGCGCTTCCAGGCCGGTGAGGACATCAGTGACGAGTTGCGCACCATGCTCTCGCGCTGGCTGTTCAACCACATCCGCGGCGACGACCAGGCCTATGCCGAACAGGTCAAGCAGCACCTGAACCAGTTTGCCCGCGAGCACCAGAGCGGCGGCTGGCTGGGCCGCACGCTCAAGCGCTTCTTCGGCTGATCAGCGCTGGCGGCGTTGCAGGGCGAGCAGCGCGCACAGGGTGATCACTGCGGTCAGGCTCAGGTAGTAGCCGACCGCGACCAGCCCATAACGCTCGGCCAGCCAGGTCGCCAGGTACGGCGCCGGGGCTGCGCCCAGAATGCCGGCCAGGTTGAACGACAGCGAGGCACCGGTGTAGCGCACTTCCACCGGATAGATTTCGGCCAGGAACGTGCCGCACGGGCCGTAGGTCAGCCCCATCAGGAACAGGCCCAGGCACAGGA
>NZ_JBFTNR010000687.1:0-2225 GCF_056665995.1 Stenotrophomonas sp. 05L44_2 | reverse complement strand
GCTGACGATCATGCTGACCGTGCCGCTGGGCGTGCTCGGCGCGCTGGTTGGCCTGTGGCTGAGTGGCGGCACGGTGAACCTGTTCAGCCAGATCGGCATCGTCATGCTGGTCGGCCTGGCGGCCAAGAACGGCATCCTGATCGTCGAATTCGCCAACCAGCTGCGCGACGATGGCCGCAGCGTGCGCGAAGCGATCATCGAATCGGCGATGGTGCGCCTGCGTCCGATTCTGATGACTTCGATCGCCACCGTGGTCGGCGCCATCCCGCTGGTGGTGGCCGGTGGCCCGGGCTCGGCCAGCCGTGGCACCATCGGCATCGTGATCATCTTCGGCGTCACCCTGTCCACCTTCCTGTCGCTGTTCGTGGTGCCGGCGTTCTACGCGCGGCTGGCCCCGTACACCCGCTCGCCGGAGGCGGTGAAGCGCGAGCTGGAGAAGCAGGAGGCCGACTCGCCGTCGGTGGGTGGTCATGCCTGAGCCGGCGCGGATCCTGCACGGCGCAGGCTTCCTGCTGCGCCCCTGGCGCAGTGATGACCTGCAGTCGCTGCTGCATCACGCCAACGACGCGGACGTCTCGCGTGGGCTGCGTGACCGCTTCCCGTATCCGTACACCCGCGAGGATGGCGAAGCCTTCCTGGGCGGGCGCGTACTGGCCCCAGGCACGCTGAACCTGGCCATCGAGATAGAGGGCCAGGCCTGTGGCAGCGTTGGCGCCCAGCAGGGCGTGGCCGAGCGCGGGCATACCGCGGAACTGGGCTACTGGCTCGGCCAGGCTCATTGGGGGCAGGGCCTGATGACCGCTGTGGTCGGCCTGTTCGCGCCCTGGGTGATGGATGAGCTTGGCCTGTTCAGGCTGCAGGCCACGGTGGTCGACTTCAACCTGGGCTCGGCCCGGGTACTGGAAAAGAACGGTTTCCAGGAGGAGGGCGTGGAGCGCTGCGCCGTCTACAAGCGCGGCGTCCTGCATGACCTGCGCCGCTTCGCCCGGGTACGCAGGCAGCTGCCCTGATAGGCCGCCGGGCATGGCCCGGTGCTACCGTGGGGGCACGGTCATTGCCGGTCGCCGGGCATGGCCCGGCGCTACCCGTGGTGCGGCGGCATACCCGGTAGCGCCGGGCCATGCCCGGCGGAGAACACGCCCCCACATCCGGCGCTATCGCAGCGACCTTCGATCAGGGAGAATCGACCGGTCCCTTCCAGCCGACGGGACGTCCTCACAACCCGCCGACTGGAGAGAGCGCGCGTGGAAGCTACCGTACATTTCATCAACAGCATCATCTGGAGCAAGGCGCTGATCTTCATGTGCCTGGCCGCCGGCCTGTTCTTCAGCCTGCGCACCCGCTTCATGCAGATCCGTGGTTTCGTCGAGATGTGCCGCCTCACCGTGTCCGGTGAGAAGTCCGACGCCGGCGTGTCCTCGTTCCAGGCCCTGGCCATGTCGATGGCCGGCCGCATGGGCATCGGCAACATCGCCGGCGTGGCCACCGCCATCGCCTTCGGCGGCCCCGGCGCGATCTTCTGGATGTGGGTGATGGGCTTCCTCGGCGCCTCCACCTCGTATGTGGAATGCACCCTGGCGCAGATCTACAAGACCAAGGATGCCGAAGGCCGCTACCGCGGTGGCCCGGCCTACTACATCGAAAAAGCGATGGGCCTGAAGTGGTATGCCATGGCTTTCGCCATCGCCACGATCATCGCCGCCGGTTTCCTGATGCCCGGCGTGCAGGCCAACGCGATCGCCGACAGCGTCATCAACGCCTGCCGCGGTACCGCGCTGTGCGGTCCGCTCGATGGCCAGGCCTTCGGCATGGAATCGGCGCAGGCGCTGAAGCTGGGCATCGGCATCGTCGTCGCCCTGCTGCTGGGCGTGGTGATCTTCGGTGGCGTCAAGCGCATCGCCAACTTCGCCGAAGTGGTGGTGCCGTTCATGGCCGCCGGCTTCATCCTGATGGCCATCGTCATCATGATCATCAACTACGACCGCGTGCCGGAAATGTTCGGCATCATCTTCAAGAGCGCGTTCGGCACCCATGCCGCGTTCGGCGCGATGATGGGCCTGGCGGTGGAGTGGGGCATCAAGCGCGGCATCTACGCCAACGAGGCCGGCCAAGGCTCGGGTCCGCACGCTGCGGCGGCCTCGGAGGTCTCGCACCCGGCCAAGCAGGGTTACGTGCAGGCGTTCGCCATCTACTTCGACACCATGATGGTGTGCACCGCTACCGCC
>NZ_JBFTNR010000686.1:0-2226 GCF_056665995.1 Stenotrophomonas sp. 05L44_2 | reverse complement strand
CGTCACCCTGGCGCCGCAGTTCGCGCTGCCGTGGGCGGTGATGCCGATCTTCCTTGGCGGCATGGGCATGGCGCTGATCTTCCCGATCCTGGCGCTGGCGGTGCTGGACATGTATCCGCTGCAGCGCGGCCTGGCGTCGTCGCTRCAGGCGTTCGTGCAGCTGATGATCAGCACCGTGGTGGCCGGCGTGGTATCGCCGCTGCTGCACAACAACCCGCTGCACCTGGCACTGGGACAGGCGGGCTTCTTCGCGGCCGGCTTCGTGTTCTGGTACTGGGAGCACCAGCGCGAGCGCGCATCAGAGGCAGCCAGCACGGCGCATTGAGCGTCGTGCAGGGGTAGGGCGCGTCATCACGCGCGGATCCGTTGCGGCGCTGCGGGCAGGGATTAGGCTGGGGTTTCCAGCGAGCCGGTTCGTGGGTGCACGACAGCCAGCCATTCCGATGTCGTCGCATGAGGTACCCGCATGGCTGCGCAGCAGACCTACCGCCTGTTCGAGGTGGCGCTGAAGGAGCGCCGCGTTCTTTCTCCTTCTTTGGACCGCATGGTGTTCACCGGCGCCGACGTGGCGCACATGAAGACCGAAGGCCCGGACCAGCGTATCAAGGTGTTTTTCCCCTTGCCCGGCCAGGACGCGCCGGACGTGCCCAGCGGCGAAGACTGGTATGCCCGTTACCGGGCACTGCCTGATGACGCGCGGCCGCCGATGCGCACCTTTACCCTCCGCCAGCTGCGTGCCGGCGAGTGCGAGGTCGACGTCGACTTCGTGCTGCATGGCCAGACCGGACCGGCCTCGCGCTGGGCCACGCATGCACGGCCGGGCGACCGCGTGGTGCTGCTGGCCCCCGATGCCGACTGTGCGGACAGCAGCGAGGGCTGGGAATGGAAGCCGCCAGCCGGGGTAGGCCAGGTGCTGCTGGTGGCCGATGAGACCGCATTGCCGGCGGTGGCCGGCATCCTCGAGGAACTGGCCGGGCTGGCCGATCCGCCGCGCACGCTGGCCCTGCTGGAGATCGCCCAGGCCGGTGATGCGGTGCCGCTGAAGGCACCGGCCACGGCCGAACTGGTGTGGTTGCCACGCGGGCAGCAGGCCCATGGGCAGCGGTTGCTGCAGGCAGTACAGGCGCGGCTGGCGGCGGCCGCGACCGTCGCCGGGGCTGCCGAGCTGGACGACATCGACGTTGATGCGCAGATCCTGTGGGAGCAGGCTGACGCCAGCGCGGACGGCGCGCTGTATGCCTGGGTAGCGGGCGAGGCCGGCGCGGTGATGGCGATCCGCCGGTATCTGCTGAAGGACTGCGGCCTGGATCGCCGCGCGATCACCTTCATGGGGTACTGGCGGCAGGGGCGGGTACTGGACTGAGCCGCTACCGCACGGGCGTGAACCGGCATGCAGGGGGTGTGGGTTATCCTTGCGCCCCCGCAATGCAAGCCCCACTGATGTCGACCTCTTCCAAATCCCGCCGCGACCAGCGCCGTCGCCAGGAACAGCAGGCTGCCAACAAGGCCGCCGCCACCGCCTCGCCCGTCGAGCCGCACGCCGAGCTGCGCGACACGCAGCGCACGCTGCTGGCCGGCATCGTCCGTCGCGATGGCGAATGGGTGCTGGGMATGGATGGCCGCATCGCCGGCCAAAGCGAGAGTGCGGCCCAGGTACTGGCGCTGATCATGCAGGCCGGTGAACTGCACGAACGGCAGGGCACGCCGGTGCGCCTGATCTATTCGGATGCGCTGCGCGATGYGGCGCAGGCCGAAGCCAACGAGAAGGGGCAGACCTTCGAGGAATTCAAGGCCGCGCTGGCCGCGCAGCTGGCGGCGAAGAAGAGCAACTGATCGTCATCGCGGTAGCGCCGGGCCATGCCCGGCGGCTTTTCATTACGCCGCTGCGCTCGCCGGGCATGGCCCGGCGCTACCGAAACGGAAAAGGGCGGATCCTCGCGGATCCGCCCTTTTTTCATTTCGCCGCCGGTGCCGCGTTGGCCTGCCAGCCGCACATCTGGCCTTCGTTCTGCTGCTTCAACCAGGCATTGACCGGGCTGAAGTACTCGATCATCGGGCCGGCATCGAGCTTGTCCGAGCCGGTCAGTTCCTTCAGCGTGGCCTGCCACGGCTGGCTGGCACCCTTGCTCAGCATCGCCCAGTACTTCTGGCCGGCTTCCTTGTTGCCGTAGAAGGTGCACTCGTGCAGCGGGCCCTTGAAGCCGGCGGCATCGCACAGGCCCTTGT
>NZ_JBFTNR010000685.1:0-2238 GCF_056665995.1 Stenotrophomonas sp. 05L44_2 | reverse complement strand
GTGTTGCGCACGGCAGTGGCCATGTCCAGCGCCGAACCGGCCAGCGAGCCGGCCGCGTTGCGCACCACGCCGTCGATGGCAGTAATGGTTTCGCCATACAGCACGTAGCTCGGATCGTCGGCACCGACCGGCGGCATCGCATCGGTCACCAGCAGCAGGCGGCCACGCGGCTTGGCCGCCAGCGCCACCCGCAGGCTGGCCGGATGCACGTGCACGCCATCGACGATGATGCCGATCCAGCTGTCGCGATCTTCCAGTGCCGCGCCGACTGCGCCGGGTTCGCGGCCCTGCAGCGGTGACATCGCGTTGTACAGATGGGTGAAGCCACGCACGCCGGCATCGAGGCCGGCACGGATCTCTTCATAGGTRCCGGCTGTGTGGCCAGCGGCGACGATCACACCRCGCTCGACCAGCGCRCGGATGGTCTCCAGCGGCACGCGCTCGGGCGCCAGGGTCAGCAGGGTCACGCCGTTGTCCAGCGACGACGCCAGTTCGATTTCCTGCTCGTCCGGCACGCGGAACTTGCTGGCATCGTGCGTGCCCTTGCGCGCCGGTGCGATGTAAGGGCCTTCCAGGTGGATGCCGATCACGCCGGGCACGCCCTGTGCGATCGCCTGGCGCATCGCGCCGATCGCCTCGCGCATCACGACCACGTCGTCACTGATCAGGGTCGGCAGCATTGCCGTGGTGCCGAAGCGGCGATGCGCACGGGCAATCGTACGCAGCGACTCGACGTCGGGCGTGTTGTTGAACAGCGCGCCGCCACCGCCATTGACCTGTACATCGATGAAGCCGGGCAGCAGCCAGCCACCGCCCAGATCCACCTGCTCGTCGGCCGTACCCAGCTGTGGCGCCGCGTCGGGCAGCAGCGCGCTGATGTGGCCGTCTTCGATCACCACCGCAAGATCATCGCGGAACTCATCGCCGGCAAGAATGCGGGCATTGCGCAGGACGGTTGCCATCACACCGTCTCCGTCACCTTGTTCAGATGCGGCGGCAGATCCGGGTTGAAGCCGCGGCGCAGCGCCAGTGCATTGATCGCGCGATAGAAGCTCTGCACCGTCAGCARCGGCGCGCACAGCGGATGCGGCGCGGCAGCGACCGGCAGGTTGCCGCCGGCACCGGCCAGCCACACCTTGGCGCCACGTGCGGTGAACTCTTCAGCCACGGCACGGGTACCGGCGCCGGTCTCATCGGGCTGTGCAAAGGCCAGCACCGGGAAGCCGCGATCGACCAGCGCCATCGGACCATGCTTGACCTCGGCCGAGCTGTAGGCCTCGGCATGCAGGCTGCAGGTTTCCTTGAACTTCAGCGCCGCTTCCTGCGCCGCGCCCAGGCCGAGGCCACGGCCGAGCACGAACAGGTTGTTGGCCTCCACCAGGCCATCGGTCACCGCGCTCCAGTCGCATTGCCAGGCCTCGCGCATGGCATCGGGCAGCAGGTCCAGAGCGTTGCGCAGCGCGCTGTCCTGCTTCCAGTACGCGGCCAGCTGCAGCAGCGCGGACAACGAAGCGAGGTAGCTCTTGGTCGCCGCCACGCTCTTCTCCACGCCGGCATGCAGCGGAATGACCGTGTCGGCCAGTTGTGCCAGCGGAGAATCCTCGACGTTGACCAGCGCCACCACGCGCGCGCCAGCGGCCTTGGCCGCTTCGGCATTGCGCAGCAGGTCCGGGCTCTTGCCGGACTGCGAGATGACAATGAACAACGCACCGCGCAGCTGCAGCGGTGCGGCGTAGACCGAACCCACCGATGGCGAGGCCGAGGCAACGACCAGGCCCAGCTGGGTTTCCAGCAGGTACTTGCCGTAGGTGGCGGCATGGTCGGAGCTGCCACGTGCGCAGGTCACCACGAACGGCGGCGGCGCAGCGCGCAGGCTGGCTGCCAGCGTCTCCATCACGGCGTGGTTGCGGGCGAACTGGCGGGCAACGACCTCGGCCGCTTCGGCGGCCTCGGCGAACATCAGGGTGGCGGTGGGATCGGACAGCGACATGGCAGGCTCAGGAAGGATCGGAAGGAAGGGGGCGCGCGGCGGCAGGACGCATCGGTGCGGTCGAGCCGCGCACCACCAGTTGCGGCACGAAGCCCTGGTTGTGCAGCGGCGCCGGCGCATCGTCGTAGGCATCGCTGCGCAGCTGTGCGATCAGCAGGCGCGCGGCATGGCGGGYGATGTCTTCGGTGGCCTGCTTGGCGGTGGTCAGCGGCGGCCACGACTGGCGCGAGAACGGACTGTCCTCGAAG
>NZ_JBFTNR010000684.1:0-2241 GCF_056665995.1 Stenotrophomonas sp. 05L44_2 | reverse complement strand
GATTGTGCGTGCGCGAGTACTCGAAGCCCTGATGCTCGCCCGGGCTGGACTGCGCATAGGTCGAGGTGGCGTAGATCGGCGGCATCACCGCGCCGGTGCTCGGGTCGGGCGACTGGCCGCCATGGATGGCCAGGGTGGCCAGCGCCAGCGCGCGGTCCGGGGAAGAAGCGTTGGACATGTCGTTTCCTGATTGGCGCCGATGACCGGCGCCGTCGAAGGAGCGGGAGTCTATCAGCGCGGCCTTAACGAGCTTTGACGCGGATAAACCGGGATTCAGCAGCGATCTGCGGCGATAAACGCCTTACTGAACGCGCCGACGCAGGTAATTCAGCAGGTCGATGCGGGTGATCAGGCCGAGGAAGGTGTCACCGTCCATCACGATGGCCACCTGGCCGCGGTCGAACACCGGCAGCAGCGCCTCGATCGGCGATTTCACATCCAGGCGATCCAGCTTGCTGACCATCGCGGTGGCCACCGGGTCACGGAAGCGTGCTTCGTCGCCGTAGACGTGCAGCAGCACGTCGCTTTCGTCGACGATGCCGACCAGCTGGTCACCGTCCAGCACCGGCAGCTGCGACACGTCATACAGCTTCATGCGCTGATAGGCGGTGGTCAGCAGGTCGTTCGGGCCGATCACGACGGTGTCGCGCTGGCCGTACGGGCGCAGGATCAGGTCGCGCAGGTCACCGTGCTGCGGGCGCTCAAGGAAGCCGTTGTCCAGCATCCAGTAGTCGTTGTACATCTTCGACAGGTACTTGTTGCCGGTGTCGCAGACCAGCACCAGCACCTTCTTCGGCGTGGTCTGCTCCTTGCAGTACTTCAGCGCCGCCGCCAGCAGGGTGCCGGTCGAGGAGCCACCGAGGATGCCCTCCTTGCCCAGCAGCTCACGCGCGGTATGGAAGCTCTCCGCATCGGTGATGGCGTAGGCCTTCTTCACACGGCTGAAATCGGAGATCGAGGGCAGGAAATCCTCGCCGATGCCTTCCACCAGCCAGCTGCCCGACTTGTCGTTGAGCACGCCGTCGTTGATGTACTCGGCCAGGATGGAGCCGACCGGGTCGGCCAGCACCAGCTCGGTCTTCGGCGACAGCGTGGCGAAGGCGCGCGAGAGGCCGGTCATGGTGCCGGAGCTGCCGCAGCCGAACACGATGGCATCCAGATCGCCATCCATCTGCTCGAGGATCTCCGGGCCGGTGCCGAATTCATGCGCGGCCGGGTTGTCCGGGTTGCCGAACTGGTTGACGAAGTAGGCGCCTGGGGTCTGCTCGGCGATGGTCTTGGCCAGGTCCTGGTAGTACTCCGGGTGGCCCTTGGCCACGTCCGAGCGGGTCAGGCGCACTTCGGCACCCATCGCCTTCAGGTTGAAGATCTTTTCCCGGCTCATCTTGTCCGGGACCACCAGGATCAGCTTGTAGCCCTTCTGCTGGGCCACCAGCGCCAGGCCCAGGCCGGTATTGCCGGCGGTGCCTTCCACCAGGGTGGCGCCGGGCTTCAGGTCGCCGCGCTTCTCTGCCGCTTCGATCATCGACAGGCCGATGCGATCCTTGATCGATCCGCCCGGGTTGGCGCTTTCGAGCTTCAGGTAGAGCTCGCAGACGCCAGCATCCAGGCGCTGGGCCTTGACGATAGGGGTCTGGCCGATGAGTTCGAGGACGGAAGAATGGATGGGCATTCGGGGGACTTCGGTTCGCGCCACACAGGGCCGGACCGGTGATTATCCGATGGATGGCGACGAAAGTCAGGAGCCGTTTCTATAGCGCCGGGCCATGCCCGGCGGGAGGCGTGCTGACCCACGGTCGGCACCCACCAGCTCGGCTGGCAGCCCAAGGGGATGCGGACGGCCCCGGATCGACGAGGAGACCGGTACCGCCCGCATCGGGGGACGTGCCTGCGGGCCAAGGCACCACCGCGTGTGGTGCCTTGGCGCGACGCCTGCGTTCAGCGGCGCCGCGTTGCCAGGTCAGGAGAGCCTGGCAGGGCCATCGATGGCCAGGTCATGCCATTCCGGGCACGACAGGGGTGCGTCAATGCGTGGGGGACGAGGTTGCGAGCGGTGTTTCGTACATTCGCAGAAGGCGTTGCTTGGCCAGCAGCTTCTCGCGCTTCATTCGACCCAGGGTGACATCATCGATCGGGAGTACACCCAACTCCGCATCCATGCACTTCTTGTTCAACTTGCGGTGCTGGTCATGGAGTGCCCGGAACTCCGGATCGCGCGCGCGACGGGCGTCGATCTCGCTC
>NZ_JBFTNR010000683.1:0-2243 GCF_056665995.1 Stenotrophomonas sp. 05L44_2 | reverse complement strand
CTTTTCCCCTGACTGCCCATGAAGCGCCTGCTGCTGCTTTTGCTGGCGTGCGCCGGCCTGTGGCTGGCTGCATGCTCTTCCTCGATGACGGCCTCGTCCACCTCGCTCAGCGACCGCCTGATCGCGCCCGGTGGCGTCTCGCCCCTGCTTGATCAACCGCGTATCGCCGCAGCTGTGGCCGCGCTGCCGAACCGGCATGGCTTCGCCCCGGGCCGTGATGGCGTGCCGATCTTCTGGCGTGCTTTCGATCCGGGCGACTACGGTGCGCGCTACCACTACCTGCCGCAGCAGCACCAGAACGGCCTGCCGCTGGATACCGGGTTGAGCCTGTCCGTACCGCAGCCGTTCCGCGCGCAGGCGCCGCGCGGCACTGTGGTGCTGCTGCACGGCTGGATGATGAACGGTGATTCGATGCTGCCATGGTCGCTGCAGCTGGCCGAGTCGGGCTACCGCGTGATCACCCTGGACCTGCGCAACCATGGCCAGTCCGGCGCCGGTCCCTCCGGCTACGGCACCTACGAGTCGGACGATGTTGTGGATGTCATCGCCGAACTGCGCGCGCGCGGCGAAGTGATCGGCCCGCTGTACCTGTTCGGTGTTTCCTACGGCGCTGCCACCGCATTGTTCACCGCCGACAAGCTGGGCGACCAGGTCGCCGGCGTGGTGGCGATGGAATCGTTCGCCAATGCCGGGGTTGCGATCCGCACCATGATTCCGCATCTGATGGCCCTGCAGCCGGAAGGGTTGAAGGCACAGGCCATCGCTTCGTATGCACGCTGGCGCTACGGCAGCCAGGACATCAACCAGGTGGTGGCCGCCGCCAGCCGCCGCATCGACGTGGATCTGGACAAGGTGGATGTTGCCCGCGCGCTGGCCGATACCCGCGCCTGCGTGCTGCTGCTGCACGGGCAGGGCGACCAGCACATTCCGGTCAGCCAAGGCCGCGCGTTGGCGCAGGCCAATCCGCGTGCGCACTACATCGAGATGCGCGGCGAAGATCACATCACCCTGCCGCTGCGGCTGGACCTGCTGGCCAGAGTGGTCGATGACTGGATGGCGCGCGACGAGCACCATCCGAAAGCCGCGTGTCCGGCACCGCAGTTGCCGGCCCAGGCCGAATGGCTGGTGCATGGCGTCGACACACCCGCAAAAACCCCAGCACGCGGCTGAGCTTCAGGGCAGGCGGCGGGCCAGCGAACGTGCAGATGCCGCTACACCCAGCAGCATCGCTGCCACGCACAGGAAGGCAAAGCCCAGGCTGGTGGCATGGGCGAGCGCGCCGATCGCTGCGGGGCCTGCAAGAATGCCGGCATAGCCCAGCGTGGTGACTGCGGTGATCGCAATGCTCTCCGGCATCGCGCGCTGCTGGCCCGCCATCGAGAACAGGGCGGGCACGATGTTGGCGCAGCCCAGGCCCACCAGCACGTAGCCGACCAGCGCCATGGCGAAGGAGGGCACCAGTGTGGCCAGCGCGAAACCGGCCGCAGCGGTGATGCCGCCGATGACGATGGTACGGGTGCGGCCAAGGCGCTCGACGATGCCATCGCCGAACAGGCGCATCGCCGTCATCGCCAGCGTGAAAACGGCAAAACCGGCACCGGCCTGGTCGCGCGGCACGTGGCGTATTTCGGCCAGGAACACCGCGCTCCAGTCCAGCATCGAACCCTCGGCCAGGAACACCACGAAGGCGAGCACGCTGATGAACAGCACCACGCCGTGCGGCAGGGCCAGCATCGGGCCGTCATGCAGAATGCGCTGCGGGCGCCAGTGCGGTGCCGACAACAGGGCCACCAGCAGCATCGCCGCCACGGCAACCAATGACGCCAGCCACAGGGGCGTGCCGAGAACCAGCAGGCCGGTCATGCAGCCGGCGCCGATGAAGCCGCCGATGCTGTAGAACGCGTGGAAGCCGGACAT
Source organism: Stenotrophomonas sp. 05L44_2 (assembly GCF_056665995.1). Classification (NCBI taxonomy): domain Bacteria; kingdom Pseudomonadati; phylum Pseudomonadota; class Gammaproteobacteria; order Lysobacterales; family Lysobacteraceae; genus Stenotrophomonas; species Stenotrophomonas sp. 05L44_2. Next base: position 326 of record NZ_JBFTNR010000683.1, on the reverse strand, counting down.
CATCGGCCGCCCTGCATCGCGCTCGACGGCCACCGCCTGCATGTTCATCGTGCAGTCCATCGCCCCCACACCCGCACCGAACACGAACAGCGTTGCTCCCAGTGCCAGCGGCGTGGGGGCGAGCGTCAGCAGTGGCAGGGCGAGCAGGATCAAGGCCGTGGTCGCGATCATCAAGCGGCGCGAGCCCAGGCGCGCGGTCAACGCACCGGCCAGTGGCATCGCCAGCAGCGAGCCGAGGCCAAGGCACAGCAGCAGCCCGCCCAGGCTGGCATCGGACAACCCGGCCTTGGCCTTGGCGAAGGGCACCATCGGTGCCCAGGCAGCGG
>NZ_JBFTNR010000682.1:0-3845 GCF_056665995.1 Stenotrophomonas sp. 05L44_2 | reverse complement strand
ATCGAGTAACGACCAAAGCGCTCGCCGCCTTCGACGGATTCAAACAGGTAGGTATTGGGGCCGTCGGCGAGCTTCAGATAGACCGAAAGCGGCGTGTCCAGGTCGGACAGCACTTCGCGGACAACGGGAATATGGGTGTGGCCTTCAGCGGCCTGCTGCTGAAACTGAGCGTGCGAGATCAAGACGACTTTCCTTCCGGGACACAGCGTTATGGGGACGGACGACGGCAACAGGCCACCATCGCCACCAACGGCGTGCGGAAGAAAGGGTATGCGGGGTCGTCAGGCTGGACACCCAATGACTGTATCGCAGCTTTGGYCGCAGGGAAACCCTTTGGCGACGGGCGGTTTGCGCCGCCCTAGCCCATCCGCCGTGCCTGTTCCTGGGTCTCGTGCACCTGCTGCTGGGCCAGCGACACCCCCTGCGCCTGCTCGCGAGTGGCATTGATCGCGTCCATCTGGGCGGTGCTCGCGCTCAACGGCTGGGCCATGCCCGCCGCCACTTCGACGTGGGCATGTCGACGGTGCGCGGCGTTCAGGTCGGGCGTATCCACCGCGAAGGCGCGGCTGTGGTCGTCGCTGAGCACCACGTGGCAAATGGACTCCAGCCCCTCGCGCCTGGCCTGCACGGCCAGTGCGCCGGCGAGCTGGTCGCTCTGCAGGTCAGGCACCCGGTTGTGGGCGCGGTCCAGCGCGTGGACCCCGGTCTGGGCTCCCACAAACAGGGGGTTGCCGGCATGGGAGGGATGGTCGATGCCGATCGCCTGCGCCGAGGGTTCGGCGGCACGGCTGGCCTGCCGGCTTTCGGCGGCAGCCTGGACGTGCGGGGGCCGCTCGACCAGTTTCCGGGCGGCGGCCTCCTGCTTGATCAGTTCCGAGTCCAGACTGGGGATGACCGTCGGATCCATGCCATGGCGGGCGGTCGCCTCACTGAAGGCCGGCATCATTCCGCGGATGACGCGTTCGGACTTGTCGAGGTTGTGCAGCTTCGCTGCGTCCAACACCAGGTTGCCGGTCGGCAAGTGGGTCGCAGCAGCAGCCCCGATGCCCACCGCAGCACCCCCTACCGCGGACAGGGTGATCGGCGCCTTGTCGGTAATGCCCTTCACATGGGAGGCCACCAGGTCATAGCCGCGGTCAACGTGGGCGCCAGCGGTCGCGAACCCGTTCTGCAGCTTGCCAGCGACCCATTGGCCGTCGTGGTTGATGGCGGCGGCCACGCGCTCGCCCGCCGCGCGCGTGCCTGCGGCATCGGCAAGGGCCTGTTTCGTCGCATGCTGCGCATGTTGCTCGCCGTGGTCACGGACGTCTTCGGCCTGCTTGGCAAGCCTGCCGGCGACGTTGTCCGCGCCCACCCGGCCAGCGACCCACGATAGTGCGGAGAGACCATGGGAGCGGGTCTGCGATTCGACGCGGTGCAGGGTGGATTCGATGCTTCCGGTCAGTTCGCGCCCCGAAGCAACCACCGTGCTCGTCGCCCGGGTACCCAACTGCAGGCTGGCCGAGCCCATGTTCACTACCTGGCCGATGACCATGCCTTCGGTCTTCAGCACACGCTCGACGCCATCGCCCGTTCTGTCCAGCACCTGGGCAGTGGCAGCGCCCGCCCGCTCGACCTGCTCGCCGGCCAGGCGACCRCTACGCATGCCGTAGGCCGTGGCGTGCAGCACAGTGGACAACGGCCCCGCCAGTTCCGCCACCTGGCTGGGCGGCGCCACGTGCGGGCGATCGACGAGCGCCCCTTGCGCATCGCGGGTCTTGGGCTCAAGCAACAATTCCAGGCGCCCTGCCGCGAGCGGAATATCGCGCAGCGCCTGCTGGCCCGGCTGGCTCGCCAGTTGTTCGATGAACTGTGCGGCGGAGGTCTGCGCCCCCGGGGGCAGCATCTCGCGCAGCTTTTCACCGACGACCTTCTGCATGGCCGGATCCTTCAGCACCATGCCCAGCTCGTTGGCAAGCACGCCGTAGCCACGACGTTGCTGCTCGCTCAGGCGGTGCATGCCGTTCTGCACATCGTTCAGCACTTCACCGGTGGTCTGATAGGTGTGCACGGTCTGCTGCGTATCGAAGGTTGGCAGGCCGTTGTCCTTGGCGAAACGTGCCGGGGTAGCCGGATGCAGGCCGGCGGCGTTGAACGTAGTGGCACGTGCGCCCTGCGCATGCCGATGCCCTGCTGGCCGTTGTTGAGGAAATCCTCGCCGCCGGATTCACGTTTTCCATCGGGCGCGAGAGGGTCAACAATCTCACCCGTAGATCCCTTGTAGACCACGACAGGTTTCGCATCCTCGCCAAAGACGCGCTTGTCCGGGATGTAGATTTCGGCACGGAATCCGGACCTCCTCGGCTGAAGCATTTCCTTGAGTTCGGCGTCCGAGATGTTGATACCGGCCTTACGGAGTGTGTCGGGATCACTACTTGCGCGCGTCCATCCTACCGGGGGCTCTCCCTCGTGCTTCGCCGACTTATACACATCAGCAGCCAGTCCCGCCATTTCACGCGCATGGTAGGTTTCCTGCAGGCGCTCGGCCTCTTCTTCATTCCCACTTTCGCGCAACTTCTGTACGAGAAGATTCTGCTCGTTGACTGCGCGCGCACGCGTCTCGTTCTCCGAACCACTCATGGCAATCTCCATTGCACTTTGAAGTGCCGCCTGTTTCGCAGCACCTATGGATTACCAGAACCTTTTGCTAGTGTCACCTCATCAGCGAATCGATAGGAAAAACATGACCGTCATTCTTCACAATATGACGACAAAATTCCTCGCAAGCGTGGCATGGATCACACTTCTGCTTGTGATGGGGTGCTCTGGAACGTCTGCACGTGATGCCGAAAACTATTTCGAGGGTGCTGCGTTACGACTCGCCATCGCTGCTGAAGACGGCGACGCCAATGCTATACACCACCTCGTAAAGGAAGAAGGCGTCAACCCGGACAAAGCGTTTTCAACGCGGGATGGAATCCCTCTGATTGCATGGCCGCTGCGGACCCGCAACATCGAGGGACTCAAAGCACTGCTCGATGTCGGAGCAGACCCCAATGCGCGTGAATCGAAACAGATGCACGGAGAACTGATCAGGTTCGACAACGCCATGGTCTACGCAGCAAAGATGGACGACCCTCGGTTCCTGGAATTGCTGCTGAAGCACGGTGGAGATCCCAACACACGAAACGTCAACAATGAAACGCTTCTCTTCCAAGCCTTCATCAGCGGGAACCAGTGGAAGAATGTCCAGACCTTGGTCAATCACGGCGCAGACGTGAATGGATCCAACCGCAGAAGCCTGGGAGACGACACTGTTCTGAGCTGGTACACAGGAAGAGGCGGATTCGACTACGCCTACTGGTTGCTGGAGCACGGCGCAGACCCCACCATTCCCGAGCACGTATCGGAAAGTTCGGGCAAATCTGCTCGGCAATTGATGGTCGAAGACATCTACTGGGAAATCACCACGCCGGACAACCTGCCGTGGCAGAAGAAATGCCAGCAATGGCTGGCTGAGCGCAACATCCCCCGCCCGCCGATGCCCGACCACATCCGCAGGAAGCGCGAGGCCTTCAAATTCCCGAGCAAGGAAGAAGACATTCCGCTGCTGTAAGGAGCTCTGACATGGACGTTCACCTGCGTCGCATCATTGCGTATCCCGCCCTTCTGGCAGCAGCGCTGTTTCTGATTCCGGGCTGCACGCCACAGTCAACGCATGGTGCCAGCAGCTACTTCAAGGGCAAGGCGCTTGAGCTGGCCGTTGYCAGCGAGCAAGGGGATGCCGACACGATCACGCGCTTGGTAAAGGACGAAGGCGTCGATCCCGACAAGGCCTTCGCTCGCGATGCTGGCATCCCCTTGGT
>NZ_JBFTNR010000681.1:0-2252 GCF_056665995.1 Stenotrophomonas sp. 05L44_2 | reverse complement strand
TTTCAGGCCGAGATGGCGGCGCACGGCATCGCTCATCGCGTCGTACAACTGCTGGTACAGCGCCGGATCGTGCTCACGGCCGCTGCACAGCCCGCGCTGCGGTACAGGTTCGGCCCTGCCGCCGACCACTTCGATCAGGCCCAGTGCAGCCAGCTGCTGCAGCGCATCCGGCGGCGCGCGCAGTCCCTCGAACAAGCCGCGCAGTTCGCTTTCATCGCGCTGGCCGTCAACCATCAACAGGATCGAACGCAGCGCCGCCGGCAGGCGCCGGGCACGATCTTCGATTTCCTTGCGGCCAGCGGCCGTCTTGGCATGCAGCAGTGCCATAGCTCCCCCTTCCCACGATGCGATACGCATGCGCGCCCTTGCGGGCACGCCCCCTGTTCGCCATCCCCGGGTGGCACGCGCGTTCCCCGGCGCGTGACGCGTGTTGCAGGTCGATGACAGGCGGAGCTTAGCGCATGTCCTGGCAGGCCTGGGTAGCGCCAGGCCATGCTTGGCGGCTTTTCCGCGCTTTGCGCTCGCCGGGCATGGCCCGGCGCTACCACCCCGATCAGCGTCCCAGCGCGCGGCGGATCTCTTCCAGCGCGCCCGGGTCGTCCAGCGTCGACAGGTCGCCGGGGTCGCGCTGCTCGGCCAATGCCTGCAGCGAGCGACGCAGCAGCTTGCCCGAACGGGTCTTGGGCAGCGCGTTGACCACATGGATGTGCGCCGGTCGCGCCACCGCACCCAGCGAGGCGGTCACCGTGGCCATCATCTCGGCCACCACTGCGGCCGGGTCTTCGCCATCGAGCCCCTGCTTGAGGGTGACGAACACCAGCGGCACCTGCCCCTTCAATTCGTCCTTCACCCCGATCACCGCTGCCTCGGCCACGCGCGGGTGACTGGAGATGGCCTCTTCGATCTCACGCGTGCCCAGACGGTGCCCGGCCACGTTGATCACATCGTCGGTGCGGCCGAGGATGAAGGTATAGCCATCGTCATCGCGGATGGCCCAGTCCAGCGAGCTGTACAGCAGTTCCTTGAAGTGGCTGAAGTAGCTCTGCAGGAAGCGGCTGTCGTCATTCCAGACCRTGCTCATGCAGCCCGGCGGCAACGGCGGCGTCATCACCAGCACACCCTTCTGCCCGGCAGCCACCTCTTCACCGGTGTTCTCGTCGATCACCTTCATCCGGTAGCCGAGGTTGGGGAACCCGGGCGAGCCGAACCGCACCGGCTTCATGTCCAGCCCAGGCAGCAGGGTCAATGCCGGCCAACCGGTTTCGGTCTGCCAGTAGTTGTCAATGATCGGCTTGCCCAGCGCGTCGCTGATCCAGTGCGCGGTCGGCTCGTCCAGCGGCTCGCCGGCCAGGAACAGATACTTCAACGCATCCAGGTCGTGGCGGTGGATGAAATCGGCATCGTGCTTCTTCAGCACGCGGATCGCCGTCGGCGAAGAGAACATCGTGCGCACGTTGTACTGCTCGCACAGCGCCCACCAGATGCCCGGATCGGGGTTGGTCGGCAGCCCTTCGTACAGCAGCGAGGTGCAGCCGCCGATCAACGGGCCATACACGTTGTAGGAATGGCCCACGGCCCAGCCGACATCGGAGGTGGAGAACATCACCTGTCCCGGCTTGCAGTCGAACACGGTCTGCATCGACTGCGCCATCGCCACCGCATAGCCACCGACATCGCGCTGCACGCCCTTSGGCTTGCCGGTGGTGCCRGASGTRTASAGSAKGTAGCTGGGCTCGSWCGATTCCAGCCATTGCACCGGCACATCGGTCTGCCCGATCTGCGCACGCAGGGTGGCGTACTCGACGTCGCGCCCTTCGATGCGTGGCTCGGCCGGGTCCAGCCCGCGCGAAACGATCAGCACGTGCGGCGGCGGACTGCTGGCTTCGGCGCAGGCGGCATCGACCATCGTCTTGTACGGAATGAGCTTGCCGCCACGCATGCCGGCATCGGCAGCGATCAGCAGCTTCGGCTTGGCATCGTCGATGCGCAGCGCGAGGTTGTGCGCAGCGAAGCCRCCGAACACCACCGAGTGCACCGCACCGATACGTGCACAGGCAAGCATGGCGAACACGGCCTCGGCCATGTTCGGCATGTAGATCACCACGCGGTCGCCGTGGCCGACGCCGAGGTGCTTCAGCACGGCGGCGAAGTCGTTCACTTCGCGATACAACTGGCGATAGGTGATTTCGCGGGTGCTGTTGGTTTCGGTGGAGATGGCGACCAGTGCGAGCTGGTCCGGGCGGTCGGCCAGA
>NZ_JBFTNR010000680.1:0-2262 GCF_056665995.1 Stenotrophomonas sp. 05L44_2 | reverse complement strand
TGCCAGGACAGCCCGGGACAGGGTTTCAGCCCTGCTCTGACGGGGTGTGTGCGCGGATGGACAACGCGTGGATGTCGGTTTCCATCAACGTGCCCAAGGCGGCGTAGACTGCGCGATGGCGCGCCAGCGGGGCCATTCCCGCGAAGCGCTCGCTGACCACGTGCACGTTGAAATGGCCGCGACCATCGCGCGCTCCGGCATGGCCTGCATGGCGATGGCTGTCGTCTTCGATCTCAAGCACGCTGGGGGCCAGCGCGTGCTGCAGCGCGTCACGAATCTGCTCGATCCGTTTCGCGTTCACGGCAGCACCTTGCGGAACGGACGCACCTGCACCCGCACATAGACGCCCGCCGCGACGTACGGGTCGGCATCGGCCCAGGCCTGGGCCTGCTGCAACGAGTCGAAGCCGGCAATCACCACCGAGCCACTGAACCCTGCCGGGCCCGGGTCTTCGCTGTCGATCGCCGGACACGGCCCGGCCAGAAGCAGGCGGCCTTCATCGCGCAACGCGGTCAGCCGCGCCAGGTGCTCGGGCCGCGCCTGCAGCCGCTGGGCCAGCACATCCTGGCCGTCATATCCTTCAATCACATACCACACCGGCATTTCCTCGCTTGCGTTGCTGGTGAAGCAATTCTAGCCAATCCCGCCGCCTGCCCGGCCTCGGCTGGACACTGGCGCGGCAAAGGCTTACCCTAGGGACCATTGCACGTGGCTGGATGCAGCAGCCCGTCGGTTTTTGCGGCCAACGCAGCCCCCGACGACCGACCCGCTGCTTCGAACCGGTCCACCCGACCGGGCCACGTAGACGACCTCCCCGTAGTCCTGTCGCTGCCGTGTCCTGCGGAGCGCCCTGTTGTTTGATGTGTGGAACCGCGCCGAGACAGGCGCGCCTGGTGTCCTGGCGGTCCGTGGCAGTTGCCCGGTGTGTCAGCTACCGCGACTGGTCCGTTGCAATCCTGATCTCCATTAGATGACTTCCGAACTCGCGCTCGACGCGAACACGCCAACCCGGCCGCCCGCCCCCCAGCAGCAGGAAATGCCGCTGGCCGTGGTGCATGGGCAACCGGTCCTGCAGATTCCGCAGGACCTGTACATCCCGCCGGATGCGCTGGAAGTCATCCTGGATGCCTTTGAAGGACCGCTGGACCTGCTGCTGTACCTGATCCGCCGGCAGAACCTGGACGTACTGGACATTCCCGTGGCCGAGATCACCCGGCAGTACGTGGAATACATCACCGTGATGCGCGAGCTGCGCTTCGAGCTTGCCGCCGAGTACCTGGTGATGGCGGCGATCCTGGCGGAAGTGAAGTCGCGCATGCTGCTGCCCCGCCCCCCCAGCGTGGAGGGCGAGGAAGCCGATCCGCGTGCGGAGCTGGTGCGACGGCTGCAGGAGTACGAACGCTTCAAGCAGGCCGCCGAGGATATCGACGCCCTGCCCCGGCAGGACCGTGACACCACCGTGGCACATGCCTTCATGCCCGAGCGCGCCGCAGTGAAGCTGCCGCCGCCGGTAGACCTGAAGGAAATGCTGATGGCGCTGCACGACGTACTCAAGCGCGCCGAGCTGTTCACCGGCCACGCCATCAAGCGCGAGGCGCTGAGTGTCCGGCAGCGCATGGGTGAAGTGCTGGGGCGGCTTGAAGACGGCAGGTTCTATCGTTTTGAAAACCTGTTCACCGCCGAAGAAGGCAAGCTGGGCGTGCTGGTCACGTTCCTGGCAGTGCTGGAACTGGCCAAGGAGCAGCTGCTGGACCTCGTGCAGGAAGAACCGCTGGCGCCGATCTACGTGAAGTCCCTGGCCGCCGGCAATACCAATGCCCCGCTGCAGTTCAGCAGCGAGTTCGACGACAACGACGCCGCCAATGAAAACGAGTGAGCGCTGACTGCCGATGGATCAAACGCTGATCAACCGCATTGTCGAAGGTGCGCTGCTGGCCTCCAGCCAGCCGCTCACCCTGGCCCAGCTGAAGGACCTGTTCCCGGAAGATGAGCCGGCACCACCGGGCAGCATCGAACGTGCGCTGGAACGGCTGCGCGAGGGCTGCCAGGACCGTGGCGTGGAACTGGTGGAGGTGGCTTCGGGCTTCCGCTACCAGGTGACCGCCGAAGTACATGGCTGGATCAGCCGGCTGTGGACCGAACGCAAGACCCGCTATACCCGCGCCACCCTGGAAACACTGGCCCTGATCGCCTACCGGCAGCCGATCACCCGTGGCGAGATCGAGCAGGTGCGCGGCGTGGCGGTCAGCAGTAACATCATCC
>NZ_JBFTNR010000679.1:0-2266 GCF_056665995.1 Stenotrophomonas sp. 05L44_2 | reverse complement strand
GCGTTCATCACCGGTGCCAATCTGGACGTCAACGGCGGCACCTACTTCTCCTGACCGGATCGAAGCCCATGCAGCGCTGGATCACCCTGCTTTCCCTGGCCATCGGCACCGCCGTGGCCGCCCCCGTGGCGCTGGCCGCACCGGTCTGGGTCACCGCCTGGACCGCTTCGCCCGCGCCTGACCGCAAGGATGGCAGCGCTGACGCGCCCGTGCAGTTCGCAGCGCAGACCGTGCGCCAGGACATGCGCCTGGGTAGCAGGGGCGATGCGCTGCGGCTGCGCATCAGCAACGAACTGGGCACCACGCCGCTGCATGTGGAAGATGTACGGGTGCGCCTGAAGGATGGCAAGGCGGCAGCGCTGCCGGTCACCGTCGATGGACGCACGTCCATCGACGTACCGGTGGGCGCAGCGCTGCTCAGTGATGCACTGCCCTTGCGGGTTGCCGCCCTGCAGGAGATCAGCGTGACCGCGTACTTCCCGCAGCCCACCCGCCCTGCAGTGCGCCGTACGGTGGTGCGGGTGGTCGACGGAAAGCAGGACGCGGTGGCCGACAGCGTGCGCGTGGGCTACCAGCAGAACGTGTTCTCCGCGGTACTGGTGCAGCGCGCGGACCGGCCGCAGGTGATCGTGGCCCTGGGTGATTCCATCACCGAGGGCGCGACGGCCTCGCGTGGCTCGTTCAACCAATGGCCCGAGCGCTTGGGCCAGCGCCTGCAGCAGGCGTGCCCGGACCGCTTCGTGGTGCTCAACCAGGGCATCAGCGGCAACAAGCTGCTGGACCATGGCCGCAGCCACAGCGCGCTGTCACGGCTGGATCGCGACGTGATCGCAGTGGCCGACGCCGACCAGGTGATCCTGTTCGAAGGCATCAATGACATCCGCCACGGTGGCGGCGCACAGCCGCTGCCGGGACGCAGCGCGGCAGACATGCTGCTGGGCTACCGCCAGGTCGCCGCCCGGCTGCATGCACATGGTATCCGCGCTCATCTCGGCACACTGACGCCCTTCGGCGATTCGGAGCGCTACGAACCGGTATCGGCCACCACCCGCACCGCGATCAACCAATGGGCGCGTGGCCAGGACACCGGCTTCGATGGCGTGGTGGATTTCGATGCAGCCCTGCGTGATCCGAAAGAGCCGGAATCATTGCCGGCGGACATCACCCGCGATCATCTGCACCCGAACGACGAGGGCTATCGGCGCATGGCCGACGCGATCAACCTGGCGGCGGTGGGCTGCAACGTGCGTTGAGTCGTACGGCGCCGGCCGGCGCGCACGGCGAGATCACCACTTCACCCTGCCACGCAGGATGTCGGCGAACATCACCCAGTCACCGATGAACGAATACAGTGGATGACGAAATGTTGCAGGGCGGTTCTTCTCGAAGAAGAAGTGACCGACCCAGGCAAAGCCGTAGCCGCAGGCCAATGCCGCCAACAGCAGCAGCGGCTGTCCGCGCAGTGCGGCGATGGCGACCAGCAGCAGTACGCCGCAGCTGCCGATGAAGTGCAGGCGTCGTGATGTCGTGTTGCGGTGCTCGCTGAGGTAGAACGGATAGAACTCGCGGAAGCTGGCGAAGCGGGACATGCGCGTGCTCCGTTCGTTGAAGGTGCCGAGCCATGCCCGGCTGTTGTTGCCACAACAACGGTCGAGCATTGCTCGACTCTACACCTGCCCGGCTTACCCCGGTTGCCGCGGCCCGAACATGATCACCGCCATGCCGGCCAGGCAAAGCGCAGCCCCCAGCATGTCCCAACGGCTGGGACGGATGCCATCGACGAGCCACAGCCAGAACAGCGCCGTGCCGATGTACACGCCACCGTACGCTGCGTACACGCGTCCGCTGGCGGTCGGGTGCAGGGTCAGCAGCCAGGCGAACAACGCCAGGCTGGCCGCCGCCGGCAACAGCAGCCAGATACTGCCACCCTTGCGCAGCCACAGCCACGGCAGGTAGCAGCCGATGATCTCGGCCAGCGCGGTCAGCAGGAACAGACCGAGCGTTTTCACGCTTTTTCGGTGGCCTTGGCGTGCTGCCAGAGCGCTTCCTGCGCATCCAGATCGAGTGCGGCCAGCGAATCGCCTTGTGCCTCGGCCTGCGCCTCCATCGAACGGAAGCGACGTTCGAACTTGTGGTTGGCCCCACGCAGCGCGGCACCCAGATCGATGTCCGCATGGCGCGCCAGGTTGGCGCACACGAACAGCAGGTCACCCAGTTCCTCCTGCAGGCGCGCCTTGTTGCCCACGATGTCACCGCGTTCGAACTC
>NZ_JBFTNR010000678.1:0-2267 GCF_056665995.1 Stenotrophomonas sp. 05L44_2 | reverse complement strand
ACCAGCAACAGAGCCACCAGCACGGCGCCGATGCGGGCGCCGAGGGACAACATCCGTGTCATCGCTGTGTCCTTCATTGAAGGTGGAGATCAGCCGCCGCGCGGGCCGCTGCGACGCGGGCCACCCGGGCCACGGTTGCCGCCGGGGCCACCCGGGCCGCGRTTGCCRCCCGGACCRCCSGGACCACGGTTGCCGCCCGGACGTGCATTCGCATTGCCGCCCGGACGACCGTTGCCGGCCGGACGCGAGCTGCCGTACGGGCTGAAGCCCGGATTGGCGTGGTCGGACGGGAAGCTGGGGGCATTGCCCGGATGGCCGTACGGGTGCTTGTTGCCCTGGCCCTGCGAGCGGTTGCCCGCACCGGCCGGACGACCCTGGCCGCCTGCGCCACCGGCGCCACCGCGACCTTCACCACCGTAGCCACCACGACCTTCACCGCCGTAGCCGCCACGACCCTGGCTGCCACCGGCGCCTGCGCCCGGACCCTTCGGCTTGCCGTACGGACGGCCCTGGCCGCCTGCACCTGCGCCCGGACCACGGGCACCCGGGCCACGAGCGCCCGGACCGGCATTGCGGTGGCCGCTCGGGCCGGTGCTCACGCCATCCGGCACGTACCAGGTACGGAATGCGGCCGGGTTGCCTTCCGGCAGCGAGCGGTCGTTCTTCGGCGCGCGCTGCTTGAACGGGCGCTGCGACTGCTTGGCAGCAGCTTCACCGCTGACGGTCAGGCCGCCCTTGAAACCACCACCACCCTTGCCGCCGCGACCGCGGCCGCGGTCTTCGCGCACGTTGTCGAAGCGACGCAGTTCGCGACCTTCATCGGCGGTGTTGTGACCATTGACGTAAGCGTTGCCGCGGCCACCTTCGCGTACGCGCACGGTGGTCTTGGCAGCACGACGCTGGCCGATCACCGGCTGCAGGGTCAGGGCCGACGGCGCGCCTTCTTCCAGCTTCAGTTCGGCGCGCAGCGCTTCGACCTGGCTGCCCGGCAGTTCGACGGACTGGCCGCGGGCCAGTTCGCGCGGCAGGCTGACCTTGCCGTAGCGGGTGCGCTTGAGGCGGCTGACCTGGCAGCCCTGCGATTCCCACAGGCGGCGCACTTCGCGGTTGCGGCCTTCCTTCACCACGACGCGGAACCAGTCGTGCGAATCGGTGCCGCCGATACGTTCGATCTCATCGAACTTGGCCGGGCCATCTTCCAGTGCGACACCACGGGTGAGGCGGTCGACGACGGCATCGGGCACCTTGTCCTCGCCTTCCGGGGCACGCACGCGCACCACGTACTCGCGCTCGACCTCGAAGGAGGGGTGCATCATGGCGTTGGCCAGCTCACCGTCGGTGGTGGCCAGCAGCAGGCCGGTGGTGTTGATGTCCAGGCGGCCGACGGCGATCCAGCGGGCACCCTTCAGCGCCGGCAGGGATTCGAACACGGTCGGGCGACCTTCAGGGTCTTCACGCGTGGTCACTTCGCCTTCCGGCTTGTTGTAGACCAGCACGCGCGACGGCTCGGCCAGCGCAGTGGCGACGAAGCCGCGGCCGTCGAGTTCGATCCTGTCGCCGCTCTTGACCGACATGCCGGTCTGGGCGACTTCACCGTTGACCTTGACCAGGCCTTCGGCAATGCGCTGTTCCAGCGCACGACGCGAGCCGAGGCCGGCCTGGGCCAGGACCTTGTGCAGGCGTTCTTCCAGCTTGAACTGTTCGGACGTGGCTTCGCGCTTGAGCGAAAGCTTGTTCAACGAGGGCTTGCGGGGGGTGTCACTCATCAGTTTTGCTCCGGCCGACGGTTTCGAGGTCGGCCTCTGGTTCGGAATCGGCTTGGTCAACAGCCACGGTCGTCTTCGCGACGGCGTTGTCTTCGCGTTCGTTCACTGTCACCGCGCGCTCGCCCGGCGCGGAATCGGGGTGCCCATCATCGGAGGGCGAAGGTGCTTGCTCATCGTCGGCCGCCGCAGGAAGTGCGTCGGCAGAATCGGGGGTGTCGCCGGCGGTCGTGCCAGGGTCGTCATTTGCAGCGGCGTCCGGGTCGGCGCTCACGTCCGGGCCGTTGGCACTGGCGGCGAGGGGTGCGTCGCGATCCAGCGCCAGCTGCGGTTCCAGGTCGCCCAGGTCCTTCAGTTCGGAAAGGGGCGGCAGTTCGTCCAGGCGTTTCAGCCCGAAGTAGTCCAAGAAGCCCTTGGTGGTGCCGAACAGGGCAGGCTTGCCAGGCACGTCGCGGTGGCCGACCACGCGGATCCACTCGCGCTCCTCCAGGGCCTGGATGATGT
>NZ_JBFTNR010000677.1:0-2267 GCF_056665995.1 Stenotrophomonas sp. 05L44_2 | reverse complement strand
GATCGCGCAGGGCGTAATCCATCACCGCGTCGCCGCGCAGCTTCAACCGCGCCCACAGCGCGCGGCCTTCATCGGTCAATACGATCTGCAGTGCACGCCGGTCCTGCGCATGCGGCTCGCGGCGCACGCAACCGAGCGCTTCCAGCTTGTCCAGCAGGCGGGTGACCGCGCTGGGCACCTGGTCGATGGCCTGGGCCAGCTCGTTGGCCGTGCACGGCGCCATGTTCGAGAGCACCTTCAGCCCGATGTAGTGGGTGAAGCCGATGCCGAGGTCTTCTTCGGCCATGGACGCGTCGAGCTGACGGACCAGGCCGTCGCGCACCTGGCGCAGCAGCAGGCCGAAGCTGGGGGGAGTGGTTGCAGGACAGATCATGGGGGAGCATTCTCTTCCAAAAAAAATATTTCTCAATGGAAATATTCGATCTGGCATCAAATGCTGTGTTGCAGCAGTGGGCTGGATCAGGTGAAGGCGCCACCTTAATGGCGCCCCCAACTGGCCCGGTAGTACAATCCAGCCAATGAATGTCACATTCAAGCCACCCCCGGCCCACGTGAAGGCGGGCGAACCCGGCCCTGCCACCCTGCTGCGCGAAGAAGCACTGGATTGGTTCGAGCGCAATGACGGCCCGCCGGTCATCGCCTTCCGCTTCGACAGCCCGCAGGGGCTGGCCCGCGAAGTGGACTGGCATCACCACGTCCGCGCGCAGCTGATCTGCGTCGAACGCGGCCTGYTGACCACCCGCACCTCGCATGGCACCTGGTCGCTGGCGCCAGGCTCGGCGGGCTGGATGCCGCCGGCCGAGCCGCATACGGTCCACATCGATGGCCCCCTGCGCGGCTGGGGCATGGTGCTGGCCGCACCGCTGTGCGCCGAACTGCCCGCCGACCCATGCGTGCTGGGCATCTCGCGGTTGGCGCAGGCAGTGGCCGAACGCATCTGTGACTGGCCGCAGGACTACGAAAGCACCAGCGAACGGCAGYACATCATCAACGTTCTGCTGGACGAGATACGCGCCGCGCCGCGCCAGCGCATGCACCTGCCGATGCCGCGCGACCGGCGCCTGCTGAAGATCGCCTCGCAGCTGCTGGCCGACCCGGCCGACGAGCGCGGCCTGGCGCAGTGGGCGCATTGGGCCGGCCTGTCGCCGCGCAGCCTGACCCGCCATTTCCGCGACGAGACCACCCTGAGCTTTGCGCAATGGCGCCAGCAGGCGCGGCTGGCCGAGGCGCTGCGGCAGCTCAGCGAGGGCCGCAGCGTGGCTGACATCGCCCACGCACTGGGCTTCAGCAGCGCCAGCGCCTTCGTCACCGTGTTCCGGCGACACTTCGGGCTACCGCCCGGACGCTACCTGGCACGGGCCGGCCACGGCCTGGAACCGGGCCTTGACCCTGCACGCGGCTTGGCATCCCCCGCCGCATCCGGATAATCACTGGATTGAGAGCGGCGACCGCCGTCACCGCCTCCCGACATAGGTAACAACGCCGCATGACCGATCTTGCCCGCCCCGTGTTCCACGGTTTCGAACAACTGCCGCTGCGCGAGTACGCCGAACGCGCCTACCTCGACTACTCGATGTACGTGGTCCTGGATCGCGCCCTGCCGTTCATTGGCGACGGCCTGAAGCCCGTGCAGCGCCGCATCATCTATTCGATGAGCGAGCTGGGCCTGAATGCCGCGTCCAAGCCGAAGAAGTCCGCACGCACCGTCGGTGACGTCATCGGTAAATACCACCCGCATGGCGACAGCGCGTGCTACGAAGCGCTGGTGCTGATGGCACAGCCGTTCTCGTACCGTTATCCGCTGATCGAAGGCCAGGGCAACTTCGGTTCCAGCGACGACCCGAAGTCGTTCGCGGCGATGCGTTACACCGAATCCAAGCTGACCCCGATCGCCGAAGTACTGCTGGGCGAACTGGGCCAGGGCACCACCGACTGGGCACCGAACTTCGACGGCACCCTGCAGGAACCGACCTGGATGCCGGCACGCCTGCCGCATCTGCTGCTGAACGGCACCACCGGCATCGCCGTGGGSATGGCCACCGAYGTKCCGCCGCACAACCTCAACGAGATCGTCAGCGCGCTGCTGCACCTGCTGGACGATCCGGATGCCAGCGTGCGCGACCTGTGCGAGCACGTGAAGGGTCCGGATTATCCGTCCAACGCCGAGATCATCACCCCGGCCAACGATCTGCGGAACATGTACGAGACCGGCAACGGCAGCGTGCGTGCGCGTGCCACCTACATCAAGGAAGCGCACAACGTGGTGG
>NZ_JBFTNR010000676.1:0-3214 GCF_056665995.1 Stenotrophomonas sp. 05L44_2 | reverse complement strand
GCGCAGGGCGCTTTCATCTTCCCCACCTCATCGCCGGTGCAGTTCGACCCGGACGCGATGAAGGCGTCGATCCAGCGCATGCTCGGTTACGCACCGCGGGCGATGTACCTGACCCATTACGGTCGTGTCGAACAGGTCGAAAAGCTGGCCGAGGATCTGTTCGAACAGATTGATGCGATGGCGGCAATCGGCCGCCAGTGCGACGGTCGCCCCGATCGTCATCGCTGCCTGTTGGCCGCGTTGCAGGCGCTGTACCTGGAGCGTGCACAGCAGCATGGCTGCGCGCTGGACCAGGCTGCAGTGGGCGAAGTACTGGCGATGGATATCGAACTCAACGCGCAGGGCCTGGCCTGCTGGCTGGACCGTGTATCGCGCTGACCTGCGCACTCCCTGGCGGCGGAGATCCGCTGCGCCCCTGGTAGATCCACGCCATGCGTGGATGACACGGTCCCGGGCCGCGCCGCGATGTCACGACCACGTTACACTCTGGTGACTTTCAAGCTAGCCGTGGTGTTGCCGTGAACCCGATGCGCGTGTTGCTGCTGTCGTCCTGCCTGTTCGTCGGTGGCCTGGCCCATGCGGCCAATGACCTGCCCGGCGGCGGCATCGATCCGCAGGCGCTGTCGCGTCATGTGCGCGTGCTGGCATCGGACGAATTCGAAGGCCGTGCACCGGCCACCGAAGGCGAAGAACGCACCGTGCAGTACCTGATCGAGCAGTTCCGCAGCTACGGCCTGCAGCCGGGTGGCGTGGACGGCAGCTGGGTACAGCCGGTGCCGCTGGTGCGCGCGCAGCTGGACGGCCAGGCCAAGGCCAGTCTCGCCCTGAAGGGCGGCAAGCGCGCGCTGGCCAATGGCGTGGACGTGACCCTGCAGAGCCTGCAGCCGCGCAAGCGCGTGCAGATCAAGGAGGCGCCGTTGGTGTTCGTCGGCTACGGCATCGATGCGCCCGAGCGCCACTGGAACGACTACAAGGACGTGGACCTGCACGGCAAGATCGCCGTGGTATTGATCAACGATGCCGATTTTGAAGCCGACGCGCCAGGTGCGTTCGATGGCAAGGCGGTGACCTACTACGGCCGCTGGACCTACAAGTTCGAGGAAGCCGCGCGCCGGGGTGCCGAAGGCGTGCTGATCRTGCACGAGACCGCACCGGCCGCCTATGGCTGGGCCACGGTGAAGAGTTCGGGCACCTCGCCGCTGTTCGACATCGAGCGCGGCCAGGCCGAGGCGATGGCCCAGCATACGCCGCTGCGTGGCTGGATGCAGCGTGAGCTGGCCGAACAGATCTTCGCCGACGCCGGCCTGGATTTCGATGCAGAGAAGCGCAAGGCGATGAGTGCGGACTTCCGCCCGGTTGCGCTGGACAACGCGAAGCTGAGCGTCGATTTCGCGCTCAAGCGCGAGCAGGTGGTGACCCGCAACGTGGTGGCCAAGCTGCCCGGCGGCGAGCACGCCGATGAGGCGGTGATCTTCTCGGCGCACTGGGATGCCTTCGGCATCGGCCAGGCCGACGCCAGGGGTGATCGTATCCGCCGTGGTGCGATCGACAACGCCACCGGCGTGGCCACCGTGCTGGAACTGGGCCGGGTGTTCGCCGCCGGCCCGCAGCCGCAGCGCACCCTGTACTTCGTCGCCCTGACCGCCGAAGAGAAGGGCCTGCTGGGCGCCAGCTACTACGCCGCGCACCCGCTGGCGCCGCTGGACAAGACCGCTGCGGTGCTGAACATCGAGATGTTCAGCCCGGATGGTGCCACCCGTGACATCGCCTCGTGGGGCAAGGGCCGGGTGTCGCTGGAAGGCGACCTGGAACGCGTGGCCAAGGCCCGTGGCCGCAGCTACAGCCCGGATCCGAACCTGGAAGCCGGCTTCTTCTACCGTGCCGACCACTTCGCCTTCGCCCGCCTGGGCGTTCCGGCGATCACCATCGGCCCGGGCCTGGACAAGCTTGAGGGCGGCGTCGAGGCCGGTCGCGCGCTGCGCGAGAAGTACTTCGCCGACTGCTACCACCAGGCCTGCGATGCATGGACGCCGAGCTGGGATCCGGCGGGCCACGCGGCCGACACCCTGCTGGTCTATGACCTGGGCGCCGAACTGGCCTCATGAACCTTCCGAAAGGATGTGCAATTGCCGGCCAGCGGCCGGCACTACCGCATCTTCAGCCACGTGGCCGCAGCAGCTTCCACGCGCCCCAACCGGCGGCGACGAGCGCGCCCAGGTAACACGCCACCATCGTACGCAGGCTGGCCACCGGTGCGGGGTTGATGCCCCGGCTCAGACGCAGATGCAGGGTGCTGGCACCGCTGCCCAGATCCACTGCCAGCTGCAACACCAGGGCAACGCAGAACGCCAGCAGGGCAATACCGAAGCCGATACGTGGCCAACTCGCCTGGGCGTCGGGCCGGCGGATCAGCCATGCCAGCAGGGTCGCCGCGCCCAGGCCCAGTGCGAGCCATACCAGCGGCGTGGCAGGAGACGCGGCGGCCACCGGCATTGCACCGGTGGCCGCGATCACTACGGCGCGTTTACTTGCGCGTGCCGTCGAGCCAGTTGGGGCCCTTGTTGGTGAGGAAGAACACATAGACCACCAACGATACCGCGATCGTCGCGGTGACGTAGATGGCGAACCAGTCCACGTGGCCGGTCTTCAATGCGCCCTGGTACAGCAGCGGTGCGGTGC
Source organism: Stenotrophomonas sp. 05L44_2 (assembly GCF_056665995.1). NCBI lineage: Bacteria > Pseudomonadati > Pseudomonadota > Gammaproteobacteria > Lysobacterales > Lysobacteraceae > Stenotrophomonas > Stenotrophomonas sp. 05L44_2. The sequence continues at coordinate 535 of NZ_JBFTNR010000676.1, read as the reverse complement.
CGCCGAACAGCGAGTTGGCCAATGCATAGCCGAAGCCCACGCCCAGCGCACGGATGTGGGTGGGGAACAGCTCTGCCTTCACCACGGCGTTGATGGAGGTGTAGCCGGTGAGGATGACAAAGCCCAGTGCCAGGGTGAGGAAGGCGAGGGTGGCATCGTGCTGGTGCGGCAGCTGGGTGATCAGGTACCAGCTGTACAGCACGCCGCCCACACCGAAGAACACCAGCAGGCTCTTGCGGCCGATGATGTCCGACAGCCAGCCGCCGACCGGCTGCAACACCATCAGGAAGGCCAGCACGCCCAGGTTGATCAGGGTGCCGGTCATCGGGTCGTTGCCGGCGAAGGCGCTCTGGATCATCTTCGGGCCGTTCACCGAGTAGGTGTAGAAGGCGATGGTGCCACCGGCGGTGATCAGGAAGCACAGCAGCAGCGGACGCCACTGGTGCACGAACAGTTCGTACATCGAGCCGGACTTCTTGTCCTTGCCCTCGCGCGCGGCTTCGATGGAGGATTCCGACAGCGACTCGTCCATGCC
>NZ_JBFTNR010000675.1:0-2272 GCF_056665995.1 Stenotrophomonas sp. 05L44_2 | reverse complement strand
GGCCAGGCCCGTGCCCTGCAGCAGCATCTGCAGCGCCGGCAATGGCGCATGGCGTCCACTGACTGCCGTCGAGCGCAGGCCGCCCAGCATGCGGGCATCAATCAGTACCGCCACCCCTGTGGTCTCCCCATACACCTGCAACGCCTGTGGCAACGGTTGGGCTGGAATGTCGAACAGGTGGGTAGCCCCCTCGGGCGCAGCGCCCGCGCCGGCCCAGGCCAGCAGCGTCGGCGCCAGCATCCATGCGATGCACAATAGCCAGGCAACGCCGCGGATGCAGCGATCACGCCTTCCCGCCCGCATTGCCGGCCCCCCGTCCTGCGCTCCGGTGTCATCAAACTGCATGCAAGACACGCCAGCATCACAACGCCAAGCCGGTCACGTTAGGTCGGCTTCATTGCAACTTGGTGACACCCATGCATCTCTTGCGCTGGCTTGCTACGGGCGTCTTTCTGCTGCTACCGCCGCACGCGTGGGGCGGCCCGGCAAAGGCTGCGCCTAGGACCGCGCCCGCGCTCACGGCCGCCGACGCTGCTTGTATCGAACTGGAGGTCAACGGCGAACGCATCCCCGACTACGCCTGCATGAGCGAACGGTTGATGCCCGCCTCGCGCAAGCCCATGCCTGAGATGCCGGCGTCCGAGCAGCGGGTGCGGCAGGCGCCAACCGCGCTCGGTCTGGCCCATCGGGCTGCCGCCCAGCAGAGGATGGGGAATAGTTTTGGGATCTCCACGCGGCCTCAGCGGCCGATGGCACCGCCTCCAGCACCGCCGACAACGCGGCCGTGAGGTGGGGAATGCGGTATCGCTGCCGGACGGAATGCTGACATCACACATGTGGAACCAGCGCGCCCAGGGACGGTGGCAGACCGCCGCTCGACTCTTCAGCGCACTACAGCGCCGCCGAGCATCTGCCGAACACGTTGGCGGGCTTCTCCCGCAGGCTCACAGCAACCACCCGGTGCTTCTGCTCGCCGCAGCCCCCCATGACCCCATACATGATGAGAAGTCCCTTGTCGTTGACGTAGCCGATGAACGTGCCATTACCTTCATCCGAAGCGGTCCTGACGAGATAGACGCTCTCCCCGGGGGCTGGCTTCAGGCCACTCAACGGCAATGATCCGATCTTCCCTTCAACCTCTGATGCCGATACTGCGACCAGTGAGTTCTTCAACATCCACTCCGCTATGGCGGCTTCACTATCCGCATCAAGCGTGGAAATGCGGTCAAGCGGCAGAGTCGTTGAATTGCCAGGGAAGATCGCGTCGGATGAAACATCTACCCAGTCCGAGCTCCATTCTGAACGTTGAAATTTGTTGATGCTGCACCCGCCCAGCATTGGCAAGACCAGCAGCGCTGCGCGCAAGATGCCAGCCACCGGCCCTTTGATGATGTCCCTTGCTGGGGCACCTGGAATCTCCCTGCGCTTGCCGCGCCACAGAGCGGCCAGATGCCCGCTGGTGGGCGGACCCACCCGAACGGAATCACTCGCCGATACCCGGCCACGGTGCGTCTCATGCATGCCATGCCACTCCTAATTTTCCACACCGGACGTCACTGCGAGTCTATCCGCCAGCCCAGGGCCAGGATGTCGAGTGAGCTGGCAGTGGTGCAGGTTTCGATGCGGAAGCACTGAAGCCTTGGCAGCAACACACCCGAGGCCGCCCAGCGCCGTCTGCCATCGGCCAGTAGCTTGCTGTCCTCATCGACATATGCGCGGTCGATCGTGTCCTCACCCAGGACACCGAAGTTGAGCGCCAATCGTGCGCCGCGGCATTCAAGGAACACCACCCGCGCATTGCGCCCGTCGGGCCAGCGCACGTGGACCACTACTTCATCCTGGTTGCCCGGATTGCTGCGGTCAACGGACACCGCAACCAAGGTGGCGTCCGACCAGGGCAATGCGTTGAACTCAAGGATCATGCTTGGACGCCTTCATCTTGGCACGGGCGTAGCTTCGATCTGGCTTCACCTTGTCACAGCGGTTCCTCGCGCATGTATCACCATCGCTGGTACGTGGCATAGCAGAAGCGCAGCTACACAGAGCGCGGCATCGCCATCCATTGCTGCTCCATGTAGGCCCATATCAGCGGAAAGTCCGCGATCAGCCCGATGAATTGCGTATATAGCAAGAACAGAAGATACACGCCCATTGATGGGCGTGAACGAAGCACGATCCCACAGCCTCGACAGAGCTTTTTCGGCCGGCGCGCGAGCGCCGAAAGGATCGAAAATCGCTGCCGATCGGCGACGCACATGGGGCAGGCAAAGGT